>JBBIJS010000102.1:0-9934 GCA_037445855.1 Chloroflexota bacterium
GCGTGACGTGCGCGCGTACCCAGCCGAGACACGCCGCCGGGTCGGGTCCATAGCCGACCGCGTCGCCGATAAAAAAAAGCGCGTCCGGCGGCTTTTCGACCGCGTGGAGCGCGGACAGCGCTTCGAGGTTAGAGTGGAGGTCGGAAAAGATGAGGATGCGCATTTCTGCTTGTAACTTGCTGCTGATTCGGCACGAGAAAAATTGATTGCTAAATCAGAATGACCATGTTATAATGAGCCAAGAAGATCACGTCGAGGTCACGAGTGACTGAGCGGCGCATACTTTGGACGGTAACCGATCCACGCGGGATTGATGTGTCTCTCGCCGAAGATGTCTGGCAAACGCATATTGCTTATCGTCCTGAGATTTCGGCTTATTCTACCGCGATTCGTGAGACGGTTCAAGCGCCGGACGCGATCTACTTTGACCCCAAGACGACCGCGCGTCGAACGACGGGAGCCAAAATCTTTCTGTACTACCGCGGCAATCTGACTCAGGGAAAACATGCTGGAAACTATGTCGCCGTGGTTGTCAAAGTGATGTTCGAACCAGATAACGTTCAACGCGGCTACGTCGAATCCGCAATGTTGCCCGGTCGCATAATGAAAAGGGCGGTGCTCGAGTGGAAAAGATGAAAATAACGGATTATCACTATTATCCTGATAGCGATGAACTTGATCTCGTCATTAACGTGGATAAACCGCAACCCGCGGTCTCTGTCTACGTGGACGACGATTTCTATTTACGCGTAAATCCCGATACGCAGCAGGTTGTTGGTGCGACAATCCTGAACGCCAGTGAGTTATTTGCAGATCTCGCCCGAGCTTTCGCGCTCAAAGAATTAGACGACTCGAACGTGCGATTCTTCTTCGAGCACAAGGTAGAAGCGGCTCTCCCCGAACCTGTCTGAGAAATCAATGCCGCAAGTCACACGGCTCAAGTGGTCGAACTTGCGGCAATTGAACTATTGATCTTCGCTCTCCCTCTCGCGCTACTTTTTTGCCCACTGCCTTTTCCCATCTTCGTACGCGTCGCCGCCGTACATATCGTTGACGACGATGACCGGGAAATTCTCCACCTCAAGTTTTTGCAGCGCTTCCGCGCCAAGTTCTTCGTACGCGATCACTTGCGCTTTCTTGATGCGCTGCGCGATGAGCGCTGCCGCGCCGCCGGTTGCCGCGAAGTACACCGCTTTGTGTTTCTTCAGCGCGTCTTTCACCGGCGCGGCGCGCAAGCCCTTGCCGATCATTCCCTTCAAGCCGATCTCCATCAGGCGCGGCGCGTAGCGGTCCATTCGTCCGCTCGTCGTGGGACCCGCCGAGCCGATGACCTTGCCGGGTTTAGTCGGCGAAGGTCCCATATAGTAAACGACCTGACCGCTCAAATCGGTCGGCAACTTTTCGCCGCGATCCAGCGCGTCGACCATGCGTTTGTGCGCGGCGTCGCGCGCGACAAAGATCGTGCCGGTGATTTCGACGCGGTCGCCGGCGTGGAGTTGCGCTACGATTTCGTCGGTCAGCGGAGTGGTTAGTTTCATTGCTTTTCTCCCGATTCCAGAATCTTGCGGCGGATCGCGTCGCCGGCTTCAATCGTATTCGCAGTGCCGCGCAAATCCGGCGTCAGCGACTTGCCGGCTTGTGTGTATGCGATCAACGCGTCCAGCGCCACCGCGCCGGCTTTTTTCTCGCCGAGAAAGTCGAGCATCATCGCGCCAGCCCACACAGTCCCAATCGGATTGGCGATCTTTTTGCCGTAAATGTCCGGCGCGGAGCCGTGCACCGGCTCGAACATCGACGGGTACTGGCGTTCCGGATTTAGGTTCGCGCTGGGTGGTGTGCCGAGCGATCCCTGGATCGCGCCGCCGAGATCGGTCAGGATGTCGGCGAAGAGATTCGACGCGACGACCACGTCGAGCGTTTGCGGATGCGTGACGAACCGCGCCGCCATCGAATCGATGTGCCACTTGTCGGTCGTTACTTTCGGATATTCTTTCGACAACGCGGCGAACACTTCGTCCCAGAACACCATACTGTACTGGCACGCGTTCGATTTCGTCACGCTGGTCAATTTTCTCTTGGGGCGTTGGCGCGCCAGCTCGAAACTGAAACGCATCACGCGCTCGACCGCGTGGCGCGTGAACACGCTCGTTTGGATCGCGACTTCGTGCTCCGTGTCGATGTGGACGCGTCCGCCCGCGCCGGCGTACTCGCCTTCGGAATTCTCGCGCACGCACACAAAGTTGATGTCGTCCGGTCCCTTTCCTCTCAGCGGTCCTTCCAGACCGGGCAGCAGCCGGATCGGGCGCAGGTTGATATATTGCTGGAAGCTCTTGCGGATCGGCAGGAGCAACCCCCACAGCGTCACGTTATCCGGCACGAGCGCCGGCATTCCCACCGCGCCGAGGTAAATCGCGTCGAATGCCTCCAGAATCTTCAAGCCGTCTGCCGGCATCATCTTCCCGGTCTTGAGATAGAATTCGGTGCCCCACGGGAATTTTTCAAAGCGCAACTCGAATCCACCGACGACCTGCTGCGCGGCTTGGAGCGCCTTGACGCCTTCCGGCATTACTTCGCTTCCGATTCCGTCGCCGGGAATGACGGCGATGCGATATTCCTTCATGCGTTGACCGTTCCGCCCGCGTCCGGATCGTCCAGCGCGCCGGGACGCGCGAAGATCAGCAACGCGACCGCCGCGAGCGGCAGGGCGCTAATCAATCCCACGATGGCGGGACCCAGGAGCGTAGCGGGTTTGCCCTGAATGAAAAAGAAGACGACGCCGGCGATGCCGTTAATTGCGCCGTGACCGATGACGGCGGGCCACACGCTGCCCGCGCGCAGAGTCGCCCAGCCGAGAAACGTCGCGAGCGCGAAGGTGAACCAGAGGAACACGAGGCAGCCGAGCCAGGTCGCGCCGGGGTAGTCAAAGCCGTACTCATATCCCATCAAGATCACCGGCGCGTGCCACACTCCCCAGATCACGCCGATCAGTATCATCGCCCTGCGCCCGCCCAGCGGCAGCAGTTTCGGCTGAAGATAGGCGCGCCAGCCGAATTCTTCGCCCAGCACCGGGATCGCGTTGAGAACCGGCGCGATGACGATCGCGAAAATCGTTTGGCTGATCACCACCGTCCATGGATCGATTTGCTGCGTGACTCCCGGCGCAGCTCGCTCCAATAGTTGCCGAACCGCGCCCAATGTTGGATCAAAGTACTGCGGAAACAGCGCAAAGTAAATCGCCATTCCAGTGAAAGCAAAAACGCCGGGCGCGATCCAGCAGATGAGCCAGTATCGCCAACCCTGTTTGAACTTGGGGCGCAGGTAGACGTTCTTCCAACCCTCGCGCGTGAGGAGGCGCGTCAGGATATGTGCGAGCGCGGGCGCGCCCATGTAGACGACCGTGAGGATCACGAGGGTGTACGGGCTTTTCGCCAACCCGCCGGTGAGGTAGATGACGAGACCGCCCGCCCATGCCACGCCGAAGGCGAAGACCAGATAGATCGCGATCCGTTTGCTGTCCAGTGTTTTTGTCATTCGATCACCCGTCGTAGCGTTACAGAATCGCTTCCTTATATCGCGCGCTGTGGCACTGCACGTTCACGCCGACCGGCATGCTGGCAATGTGGCACGGCGCGACAAGCGCGTGCACCGCGAGACTCGTGATGCGTCCGCCCAAGCCCATCGGTCCGATGCCGAGCGCGTTGATGTGCTCCAGCAAATCTTTTTCGAGTGCGGCGATTTCTTCGTCCGCGTTCGGCTCGCCGACTGGACGCAGCAGCGCTTTCTTCGCGAGCCACATTGCCTGATCGGCGTTGCCGCCGATGCCGACGCCGACAATCGTGGGCGGGCAGGGGTTCGACCCGGCGCGGTCGATCACGCCGGTCACGAAATCGAGAACGCCCTGGCGTCCGTCGGCGGGCTTCAACATTCCGAGCGCGCTCATATTTTCGCAGCCGCCGCCTTTCGGCATCACGGTGATTTTCAACTGGTCGCCCGGCACGATCTCTGTGTGAATCATCGCCGGCGTGTTGTCTTTGCTGTTCACGCGTTTGCTGAACGGCTGACCGACCATCGACTTGCGGAGGTACCCCTCGGCATAGCCCGTGCGAACGCCGGCGTGAATCGCTTCGTTCAAGTTGCCGCCGACGATGTGGGCGTCCTGTCCTAGTTCGACGACGATGACCGCGACGCCGGTGTCCTGGCACAGCGGGAATTCGCCTTGCTTCGCGATGTCGACGTTCAGCAGCAGTTGGTCGAGCACTTCGCGTCCCGCCGGCGATTCTTCGACCGTGCGTGCATTCTTGAGCGCGGCGACGACATCGTCGCCAAGAAAGTGGTTCGCCGCGATGGCGAGCCGCGCAATCGTTTCGGTGATTTGGTTCGCTTGAATTTCTCGCATATTCACCCCTGGTAAGAACAGGGCGGGGATTGTCCCCGCCCTGCGGTTTATGTTTTATGCGGCGACCGCCATTGCCGGCGCGAGGAGTTCAGCGGGTTGGGGTCGCGGCAGCAAGCCCGCGCGCTCCATGATGATCGGCACCGCTTCTTCCCACTCGATGCTCATGATGTGCACGCCGGCGACGCCGGGAATCTCTTGCATCTGGTGGATAATGTCGACGCAGACGTTGATGCCCTCGTCCTTCCATTTCTCTTTCGGCGTCTTTTCCATCCGCTCGACAAATTCGTTCGAGACTTCCATGCCCGCGACGCTGTCGCGCATATAGCGCGCCATGCCGGGCGATTTCAGCGGACCGACGCCGGCAAGAATATACAACTGCTCATGCAATCCCAGGTCGACGACCTTCTTCATGAATTCTTTGAAGCGCTCGACGTTGAAGATCATCTGCGTCTGGATGAACTGCGCGCCGGCTTCAGCTTTCTTTTTCAATCGAAAGGGGCGGAATTCGTAGGGCGGCGCGAAGGGATTCTCGACGCCGCCGACGAAGAATTTGGGCGCGGGCTTGATCTCTTCGCCGTTTTGGAATTTGCCGGCGTCCATCCCGCGCACCATCGCGATGAGGTTGATCGAATCGAGGTCGTAGACTTTGCGCGCCTGCGGATGATTGCCCCAGCGCATGTGGTCGCCGGTGAGGCACAGCACGTTGCGCACGCCGAGCGCGTACGCGCCGAGCAGGTCGCTCTGCATCGCGATGCGGTTGCGGTCGCGGCAAGTCATCTGGATCACCGGCTCAAAGCCGTCCTGAAGCGCCATCACCGCCGCGCCGATGCTGCTCATGCGCACGATCGCGGTTTGATTGTCAGTGATGTTGGCGGCATCGCTGACCCCGCGCAATAGCCCGGCTTTCTTGTGCACGACCGCGGCGTCACTGCTCTTCGGCGGACCCAGTTCGGAGGTCACCGCGAATACGCCGGCTTGCAAGATCTTTTGCAGATTGCTGCGCGCTGCTTGTGTCTCCATTGACTGTCTCTGTTAAACCTTTGCGGGTGTCTTGGGCGCTGGCGCGGTTTTCTTTTCCGCTGGCTTTTTCGGCATGATGCCCTGATCGCGCCCGGTGATTAGATTGACGACGGACGATGTGTTGATGAGTTCCCAATTGACCGGCGGATGCAGCCGATACAGATCATCGCGCCACGCTTGCGGCATGGGCCAGGTCTTGGAGCGGGTGTACGCGCGGTACCAGACGCACCAACGCTCCGGGTAGACTTCACAATGACCATTCGCGCGGACGCCGCCGCACGGACCATTGCGCGAATTCTTGGGGCAGCGCATCGGGCAGGTCATGGCGTTCTCGTGCAATAGACATTGACCGCAGGACTGGCAGCCGAACAATGTTTTCTTGATGACGGCTTCGGCAGGCAATCCAATGGTTTGGAGAAAACCTTCGGCGCGGGGATTGGTGTTGAGGAAATCGCGTACCCAGGCGATCGGTCCGAACTCATACCATTTCATCGGTGCATCCTCCCTCAGATGGCTTGGTCCATTATACAATCCGAGCGGTCAGATTCAGGTTGCCCGCAAGTCAAATTCCGGTCAAAATGTGTAGTAACCGTTCAGTTGGTAGTCAGCCACGCAGCGCAGTTTGCGGAGTGGCGTTTTCTTGCAAGCAACGGCACTCCGCTCCGCTACGTGCCTGGCTACGAACTCTGAACGGTTACAATGTGTAGAGGCGATTCGCGAATCGCCCCTACCGGTATTATTTCTTCAATCCCACCGATCGCATCGCCGAATCGCACGTGTTGCGCATCAGCATCGCAATCGTCATCGGACCGACGCCGCCGGGGGAGGGCGTAATCGCGCCGGCAATGTCTTTCGCTTTCTCGAAATCGACATCGCCGACTTGGCGGTAGCCGCTCTTCTTCGTCGCGTCTGGAATCGCGTTCGTGCCAACATCGATCACCGTCGCGCCCGGTTTGATCCAATCGGCTTTGACGAGTTGCGGGCGGCCGATTGCCGCGACGATGATGTCGGCTTGGCGCACGACATCCGCCAGGTTCTGTGTTTTTGAATGGCAGACTGTCACCGTCGCGTTGCGGTGAATGAGCAGGAACGCCGCCGGCAAGCCGACGATGTTCGACCGTCCGAGCACGACCGCGCGCGCGCCTTCGATCTTGGCGCCGACCGAATCGATCAAGACGATGCAGCCCGCCGGCGTGCACGGCACGAACAGCGGCTCGCGGTTCTTCATCGCCAGGCGACCGACGTTGATGGGGTGGAACCCATCGACGTCTTTTTCGATGGGCACCGCGCTGAGTACAGTTTCCTGATCGAGCTGCGCGGGCAGCGGCAGTTGCACGAGGATGCCGTGAATCTTTGGATCCGTGGCGTACCCGCGGATGATCTTCAACAATTCATCCTGCGAAATGTCTGCTGGCAAATGCGAGCCAACCGAAAACATTCCGAGTTCCTGCGTCATCTTCTGTTTCATTCCCACGTACGTCTTGGACGCCGGATTCTCGCCCACGAGCACGGTCGCGAGTCCCGGCGTCACGCCGTGCTTGCTCTTGAGCATCTCCGCGTCTTTTCGAACGCTTTCTTGCACGGACGCGGCGACGACTTTGCCGTCGATAATTCTGGCGGTCATGGTTCTCCTTTGAAGCGAGAATTCAGTAAAACAGTATGCAGGATTCAGTAACGCGTGTTCCACTGATCACTGAATACTGCGCACTGCTTACTGGTTTATCAAATATTCGTACGCGCTCAGCGCGGCTTTCGCGCCTTCGCCAATGGCGATCAACACTTGTTCGATAAAAACGTCGGTGACATCGCCGGCGGCGAAGACGCCGGGGCGCGATGTGACGCACTTGCTGTCGATCCTGACGCGTCCGTTGTTGTCCGTAATGCCGAGGTCCGCCGCGAGTTTCGACCCGGGCACGACGCCCATCTCGATGAACAGACCGTCGACGGCGAGCTCTTTCTTGCCGCCCTTGCCCTCGATCACGATGCGCTCGACAAACTCGCTGCCGCGCACTGCTTTCAATTCCGATTTCTCGTAGAGGGTCACCTTGGGACTCGCGCGCAGTTTCCTGCCCAGCGGCGAATCGATCTCGCCGGCGTCTGGCAAAACGAGGTGGACGTGCTTGGCGATCCAAGCCAGTTCTGCCGCCGCGTTGAGGGCGCGGTGCGTGCTGCCGACGATCGCCACGTCGCGTTCGATGAGCAATTGGGCATGGCTCAACGCCGAGTACGAAATGCCCTTGCCGACGAAATCTCTCTCGCCCGGCACATCCAGCCGCTTGGGCAGCGCGCCGGTCGCGAGAATGATCGCGCGCGCTTCGTAGCGTTTTCCGTTCTGCGTCAGCACGGCGTAATGCTGGTCCGCCGGCACGACCGTCGTCACGCGGTCGGTCTGATGCGCAAAGTTCAAGTAGTGGAGCTGGCGTTTGAAATTCTCGACCAGGTCGCCGCCGCGGATCACCTCATGTCCTTCGTATCCCTTTAGATTGAATTGATAGGCGGTTTTACCGCCCAGCTCCTCACTGATTAGAAGCGAGTCGAGGCGTTTGTTCAGCGCGTAGACTGCAGCGGTCAAGCCCGCCGGCCCGCCGCCGACGATGATCAAGTCCAACATGGGTTCCTCCGATTCTCTTCATTGAGTCGTTTGAATAGCGAGCCGGGTGCTAGCGCGTTTTCTTCATGCCGCGTTTGGCTTTTGCCGCGGTCTTCTTGGGCGTCGCGTTCTTCGGCGGGGCGGCTGCGGCGTGCGCGACCGCGGCGAGGATTTTTTTGGAGGGCTTGGGCGCGCGGCTCCCCGCGGGCAGTTCGATATAGCCAGTCGCCATGGCGTCCTGCACCATGCCGCGCGCGCGCAGGATCAACTTTTTGGCGTGCGCGTACTCCTGCTGGAAAGTCACATTCGTGTATTTGGCGATGCCCTGCTCGATCGCCTTCATCGCGACGGCGGCGGCTTCGCGCGGAAAGACGTCCACGTCGTCCATCGTCGGCATGATGTAATCTGCCGAGAGTCCCTTCTCTTCCGCCATCTTCGCCATCTCGACCGCCGCCGCGATGCACATCTCGTCCGTGATCGTCTTAGCGCGCACGTCGAGCGTGCCGCGGAAAATACCGGGGAAGCCGAGCGAGTTGTTGACCTGGTTTGGAAAATCGGAGCGACCGGTCGCGACGACGACCGCGCCGGCTTCCTTCGCGTCCCAGGGCCACATTTCCGGAATGGGATTCGCGCAGGCGAAGACGATCGCGTCTTGCGCCATCGTGCTGATCCATTCTTTCTTGAGCACATCCGGGCCGGGCGTGGAGAGCGCGATGCAAACATCTGCGCCCTTCAGCGCGTCGGCGATACCGCCGGTGCGTCCATCCGCGTTCGTGAGGTTGCACAGTTTCCACTTGTCGACGTACTCGGCTTTGCGCATCTCGATGTCGGTGCGCCCTTTGTGCAGGATGCCTTTGGTGTCGACCATCCGGCAGAGCGCGGGGGTCGCGCCGTACGCAAAGATCAGACGGCTGATCGCGACGTTCGATGCGCCGCAGCCGATGAACGCGATCTTGACTTGGTCGATTTTCTTGTGGACGACTTTGAGCGCGTTGATCAAGCCGGCGAGCGTCACGGTCGCGGTGCCTTGCTGATCGTCGTGCCAGATGGGAATCTCGCACTGCTCGCGCAGCGTGTCGAGGATGCGGAAGCATTTGGGGTTGGAGAGGTCTTCGAGGTTTACGCCGCCCAACCCCGGCTGTAGCAACTTGACGGTTTCGATGATCTTGTCCGGGTCTTTAGTGTCGAGCATGATCGCGACGCCGTCCACCCCGCCCAGGTATTTGTAGAGCAGCGCCTTGCCTTCCATCACCGGCAAGCCGGCTTTGGGACCGATGTCACCCAAGCCGAGAACACGCGTGCCGTCGCTGATGACGGCGACCGTGTTCCACTTGTTCGTGTGCTGGTACACCAATTCGGGATCGGCTTGGATCGCTTTGCACGGCGCGGCGACGCCGGGCGTGTACCAAATCGCAAAATCGTTGAAATCGCGGACGCAGCATTTCAGCGCTGTTTCGACTTTCCCGCGGTAGAATGGATGCAGTTCCATCGCATCCGCTGAAGGCTTCTTCGCCTTTGCCAATAGTTCTTCTTTGGTCAATTGTGGTGCCATTGGAATCACTCTCCTTTGAGTGCGAACTCCGGTGGAAAGTGGACAGTGGGTAGTGCTGACAATCGGTCTGCTACCCACTCACCACTACCCACTACACACTGAGATACGCGTCCGCGTAGATCACCTTGTTCAGCAGAATCTGGATCGTCTTCCAGATGGCGACCTGCGCCGAGTCTTTCATATCGACGTCGTCCGGCGTCACTTCTTCGCCCGCCATCGTGCGATCGTGCAGCGTCAGCAGTAATTTGCCGACCGGCGACGATTCGTCGCGGTCTTCGACGATGCGGATGAACTCTTTCAAATTGTGATCGAGCGGATCGGCGATTGCCATGTCCAAGCCGACCGCCATCAGCATCACCATGTAGGTGCGATTGAT
>JBBIJS010000103.1:0-9911 GCA_037445855.1 Chloroflexota bacterium
CGCTGTGACTGGCGCGCGGTGGATGACGCGCAATCATTCTCGCGCCGGCTCCACGCGTCACTTGCGCTTGAGGTGCAATTCGTAGACGCGGGCGTCGTGCGCGCCAAAGCGGTACTTGTATGCTTCGTTGCCGCGCAGAAAGTCAAAGCGCCGACGCTTCGCCGCGATGGCGTCCTGAATGGAAAACGCAAAGAGGACGATGCCCGGGCTGAACGCGCCGTACTTTGCCGGATCATAGCCGGAGTTGTAGACGAGCACCGCGTCGTTGTAAACGAAATTGAGAATCGATGCCGCGCGCACACCATCGATTTCCAGAAAGGCGAGTTGCAGCCAGCCGCGCGGCTGGAGCCGCCGCGCCATATCGACAAAGAACTGCTGCATCCGCTGATCCATGAAAAGGTGCTTGTCCGGGCGGCTCAACTTGTGCAGGTCGATGAAATCTGCAATGGCTTGATCGACCTCCGCGGCGGCATCGATGGTGTACCACTGGTGATTCGTCTCTTCGACGCGGCGCAGTTTGCGGCGAACTTCGTGCCGCTGCTTTTTATCGAGCATTTCCAGATACGCGTCCCACGCCGCGGGCAGATCGATCGCCGGCGCGACATCGTGCAGTTTCCACTCGGTCGATAGCCCGCGCGCCTCTGCCATCGCTTTGAGCTGCGTGTTCGTCGGCGACGCTTCCGGCAGGGTGCAGAGACACAGTCCACCGTTCCACGCGGGAAAATCCGCGCGCGTGAGCGTGTCCAACAACGCGGCGTAAACCTGCTCTGCGTGCCCGCGCGCGGCAATCACGTCGAGGTAGTCGGACACGTCCACGCAGCCGATGAGCGAGAGCGATTTCGTTCCATCGTTCCACGTCTCCTCAAACAGCGGCGCGATGCCGACCAGCGTATGGTTATCCTCGCGCATTGTAATAATACGCAATTCGCCGACGCCGAGATTTTCCCACCAAGTGCTCTGCCATTCCCACGTCAAGAACAGCGTGTCGCTAATGCTGCGGTGCAGCAGGTCGTTCCATTCCGCTTTGAGTTTCTCGAACGCGGATGCATCCGTGAGCAAATCAATTTTCATTCAGCAACCTTGCGGCGTATATTTCGCCAAGAGTTTGGTGTCGGCATTCATTATACGCAGAAAAGGGAATTCGGAAAGTGGAGGCGCGCCGCGCTGGGTGGCGACCCGGCTTTTACATTGCGCGATAATTATCGTATAATACGCCCGTCCTGATCATTCCAGCTCGTCCGCTTTGTCGGAGGACTCTGTGGCACTCAGACGTTCGGCAATCACGCTCGCGCTCTTCGTTGTTCTCTTTACTGCCTCCATCGCCCGCGCCGAAGGAACCATCGCCTGGACGACCACCGGCGGTCCCGCCGGCGGTCTCGTCAACGCGCTGGCGCTGGCTCCGAACGCGCCCGGGACCCTCTACGCCGGCACGAATGGCGGCGTCTACCTCACGCGCGATGATGGCGCGCACTGGCAGTTAGTCTCCAAAGGACTCCCCGACGATCCGACGATCACCGCGCTCGCGGTCTCGACCGATCCCAATATCGTGTTTGCCGGCACGCACAATGGCATCTACCGCACGCGCGATGCCGGCGCGGCGTGGGCGATCGCGGATGCGCGCTTTGCCGATCAGTTCATCCTCTCGCTGTTGATCGATCCCGCCGCGCCCAATATTATTTACGCCGGCACCGCGACGACGGTTCTCCGCAGCGACAACGGCGGCGATACGTGGAGCGAGGTCAGTTCCGATTTGCGTTCCGTGCGCGTGTGGTCGCTCGCGCTCACCGCGGACTCGGTCACGCTCTACGCGGCGTCGGACTCGGGCATCTATTCTTCGCGCGATCGCGGCGCGCATTGGCTAGCCAGTTCCGACGGTTTGCCGGACGGCGCGCATCCTCAAGCGATCACGACCACCGCGCGCGGCTTTCTCGCCGGTACCTCACAGGGATTGTTCCGCAGCAAGGACGGCAAAACCTGGAGCGCGGTCGGCGGCGCGCTCGGCAATACGCTCGTCCGCCCGGTCGTCAGCGACCCGCGTCAGCCGGATCGCGTCTTCGCGGCGACCACGCAGGGCATGGCGCGCTCGACCGATGGCGGCGCGACTTGGGGCGCGCTGTTCAATCCTCCCAGCGGCGCGTCGATTCTCTCGCTGGCGTTGGGCGATAAGAGCACGCTCTACGCCGGCACGGTGCGCGGCGTGTGGAAAACCGGCGACGAGGGCGCGACGTGGCTGCCGCTCAGCGTGGGCTTGGTCAGCACGAGCGTCCACGCGCTCGCGCAGGTCGCGGGGTCGCCGGGCGCGCTGCTCGCGGCGACGCGGTATGGACTCGCGGTCAGTCAAGACCTCGGTTCAACGTGGCAGGACGCGCGCGGCTTGACCGATCCGTACATTCTGTCTCTCCTCGTCGACCCCGCGAATCCCGCTGTCGTGTATGCCGGCGCGTGGGGCAGTTCGCTATACGTTTCGAAAAATGGCGGCGCGGATTTCACGCGCCTCGTCGAGAACCTGGCGAGCAACGCGCCGATCAGCAGTCTCGCGATCCTGCATCCGTCCGACAAGATCACACTTTTGTACGCCGGTACGTTGGGCAATGGCTTGCAGAAAAGCGCCGACGGCGGGCAAAAGTGGACCGCGGAATCCGGCATCGGCAACGCGACGCGGGTCACGATGCTCGCCGTTGCCGCGCCCGCGCGGCTGTACGCCGGCACGGAGCGCGGTTTGTATCGTCTTGACACGGCGACCGCGAACGCGGCGTGGCAGCTCGTCTCGACCGCGCTGCCGACGGACGAGGTGCGCGCAGTCGTGTTTGATCCGCAGCGACCGGCGACGCTCTTCGTCGGCTACACGTCCAGCGGTCTTTATCGCAGCGATGACAATGGCAGTCAGTGGAATCTGGTTGGCGTTGGCACCTTCCCGACGCGGGCGCGGCTGCAAGCGTTGCTCCTCAATCCGGGCGTGGCGGACGTGCTGTATGCCGGCACCGATCGCGGCGTCTATCGCAGCGACGACGGCGGCGCGACCTGGAGCGCGGCAAGCGTGGGCTTGCTCAGTCTGGACGTTCAGGCGTTCGCCATCGACCCGGGGAAGCCGGACACGCTCTTCGCCGGGACGAACGGCAATGGAGTCGTCCGCGGGGTCGATCAGTTCAAGAATTCGGCTTTGCCGTGGGCAGCCGCGGGCGCGCTGGGCGTTTCTCTGCTCGTCTTGATGGGACTGACCGTCCTGGTTTGGCGCGGGCGCGTGCGTCCCGCCGCGCGGCAGCGCGAGTGGGAACGCACCTGGCCCCTCTGGGAGAGCGCCATCAAGAACGCGCTGTGGACGTTTGGCGAAGCGAACGAGACGAATCTCAACAAGCTGCCGCGCCGCTCGCTCGTCCGCGCGTTGCAGCGTTATCTCGAACTGCACGCAGAGGACGCGCTGACCTTGCAGGCGTCGCCGGTCGCGCTCAAATTCGACAACTTTCAGATCGCGCAGCGTTTCCTCAGTCACTGGAAAGCCGCGTGGGAAGTCGTCGAAAGCGAGGAGGCGTTCAAGTCCGTTACCAGCCAGATGGTCGATCAACTGTGCACGCTGCTCGGCTTTACGCGCGTGGAAGAGCGGACGTATCAGGGATTGATCGGCTACGTCGTCAGAGCGGCGGCGCTGCGCCTGAAGATCCCGGCGCGCTTTCCCATCATCTTCATCCCACGGCACGATGCCAGCGAGCAAGACCTGGGCATGCTGCGCGACCTGATGGGCGTGATGAACATGGTCAGCTATTTTGCGCTGCTGGTCGATCTGCGCGATCTCCCGGTGTCCGATCCGCGCGTGTCGCTCAAGCGCATCGTCCGTCAGGCGATCCACGATTTTATCGTGCTGGACGGCGCGGACATTCGCAACCTGCTCGCCGCGCGTGACCACGGACATCGCCTCGTGGAAATCATTCTGGATCAGGTCGATCTGACGGTGGTCTCGCCGTACGTCACGAGCGGGCCCGTGCCGGCGAATATGTTCTTCGGGCGCGACTATGAACTCAAGACCATCGTCCGCACGATCCGCGACACGAATTTCGCGATTGTCGGCGGTCGCAAGATCGGCAAGACCTCGGTGCTCGCGCGCGTGTACCAACTCTTGCAGGAGACGCCGGAGTTCAAACCCTTCTACCTGGACTGTCAAGCCGTCCACTCCTACCCGGATTTTTTCGAAGCGATTGATACGATGTGGCGTACGCCGCTGCCGACGCCGACCGTCGAAGGATTCCGGCGCATGGCGACCGAATTGCCCATCCAATTTCCCAATCGCACGCTCGTGATGTTGTTCGACGAAATCGACGGTCTGCTGCAACAGGATATGCAGAACGGCGAGCAACTGTTTCAGATTCTGCGCGCGCTGTCGCAGGAGGGGCGTCTCCGTTTCATCTTCTGCGGCGAAAAAGTCCTGAGCGAGTCGCTCCACAATCCGAACCTGGTCTTTTTCAATTTTTGCAATTTGCTGCCGCTGACTTATCTAAAGCCAGACGAAGCGCGGCGCGTCGTCATCGAGCCGATGCAGGAGATGGGCATCACGCTCGAAGACGATGGCGTGCTCGCGGACGAAATCGTCGAGCTGGCGGCGGGGCATCCGAACATCGTCCAGTATATCTGCCAGAAGCTGATCGAACGGATCAATCAGCGGCGCGAGCGCCACATCCTGCGGTCGGATCTAGACGCGGTCCGGCAGTCCGCCCAGTTCGCCGAGTACTTTGCCGAAGTCTCCTGGGGTCACGCGGACGCGCTGGAGCGCCTGATTACGCTGCTGATGCTGGATCAGCCCGAGGTGACGATCGGCGAAATGGCGGAGGCGCTCCGCACCCGCCAGCTGGCAGTAACGCCGGCACAGTTGGATACCGCGTTAGACGATCTGTGCCTCTATTCGATTTTGCGGCGGGATGGTCCCAAATATACTTACGGCGCGCGCGCGTTCCCGCAAGTTCTGCGGCGCAGTCAGGATGTCAGTGGATTGCTCCTGAGTTTCATCGATGAACTCCAGCGGAGCCAAGAGGCGCAGTGATGTCAACTTCCCAATCATCGCCGTCTGCGATCTTCAAGGTGCGCGGTCCGTTGGATCCGGTCAACGACAGCGCCATTTCCGCGCCGCGCCCTGAACTGGATCAGATTCTCAGCGCGGTGAACGCACCCACGATCGATGCGTACATCGCGATCCTCAGCTCGCGGCAGACCGGCAAGACGACGCTGCTCTACCAACTGCGGCAACGCGTGCGCCCGCGCGGCATCGGCGTCGTCCTCCTCGATCTATCGCTGGTGCGCGATCAACCGGAGGAGCAGCTGTATCGCTTCGTCGCCGGGGAAATGTTGTCCGAGCTGGAACCGAACCTGCCGCGCCGCGCCGAAAAGCGCGAGGCGGCGGCGCGGCCCGGCAATCCGATCGAGTTTCGCCGGTTCTTGCTCGACACCGCGCGCCAAGTCCGCTCGACGCGTATCCTGCTCTTGATGGACGAGGTGGAAGCGGTGCCGGACAAGTTCTCGGACGCGTTCTTCGGCACGCTGCGCAATATTTTTTCCAGCCGGCGCAAGGAAGACGAGATCGCGTTCGAAAAATACCTGATCGTGTTCAGCGGCGCGCGCGAGCTGCATCGCCTGACGACCGGTCCCAACTCGCCCTTGAATATCGCGGAGCGGATCTACCTTCGCGACCTGGACGTAGCGGGCGTCAACGTGATCGCCGCGAACTTTAAACGCGCCGGCATCGCCGCGCCGGAGGGCGCTGCCGCGTGGCTGCACGCGCAAACGAGCGGACATCCGTACCTCACGCAGAAACTGTGCGCGCAAATCGAGCAATGGCATCCGCCCAGCGTCACGCCGGAGCTGGTGCAGCGCGCGGCGGCTGAAATTCTTCGGAGCGACGACCATCTGGAAAAACTCATCAGCCAGGTCGATGTGGAGCCCGCCGCGCAGGAAATGCTGCGCCGGATCGTCATGGGCGCGATCATTCCATTCAGCCGGCTCAAGTCGCCGCTGGCGCGCCTGGAATTGCTCGGCGCGATCCGCGACGCGGGTCAGCAAGCCGTGGTTCGCAACGCGATCTACCTCGCGGCGTTTCGCGCGCACTTTGGGATCGCGGGGGGTGACGCGCCCGGCGGTTTTCAGCCGCGCCGGTGGATCCGCCCGGTGGCGATCGTTCTGGCGCTGCTGCTCCTGCTGCTGAATCTGCCGTTTCTGTACGTGTACGCGCGCGACATCCTCTTCGCGACCCGGTCGGTGAACGATGTATTTGCTCCGCCGGCGCTGGGCGCGCGCGCCGTCGTTCGATACGACCGCGTCTTGCGCGCGAACGATCCGACGCCGAGTGCCATCACGGTTGACATCGATCAGTTCGCCAGTGCATCGCCGATCACGGTCACTTTCCAGCACAGCGACCCGGACATTGCCGGCGAGGGCGAGGCGCGCCGCCGTTTCGATCCGCCGGCGCATCGCGAGCGCTTTGCCTTCTCGTTGAACCAGAGCGGGCTACCCTACAATCCGTTCCAGCCGGAGATTCCGCACCGCCGCATCGATCTCGTTTTTGAATCGTCAGTGCCCGGCGCGCCGCCGCAAACGTACACGGCGGATTTTCTCGTCGATTATTATTCTGCCGCGGTTTTGTCTGCCGCGCTGACACTCGGCGGGGTCATCGCGTTCTTTGCCGCACTGTGGGGCAACGTCGAGCGACTGCGTCGGGGTTTAAGGGTGCTCTCCCGATTTGCCAAGACCGAGGGAGAATGAAAAAACCTGGAAGGTTAAGCAACCTTCCAGGTTTTTGATTACGGATGCAGCGTTGGCGTCGCGCTGGCTTTGTGAGTTGGCGTCGCATTGATCTTCGCGCCGGGTGAGGGCGTGCCCCGCGGCGTAATGCTCGTCGTCGGCGCTGGATTGGTCAGGTCAACCGTCGGCGTTATCGTCGGCGGCTCGCGCGTGGGAATCGGCGCTTGCGTTGGAGTCGCCAGCAGCGTGCCGGGTGGCAGGATGATGAACGTGGGGTGTGCTTGCGTCGGCGTAGCTTGAAGGGTAGGGCGAATAATGTCCGTTGGCGTCGCTCGCTGCGACAGGAATGGGCGAACGAGAATGCTGATCGTCCCCGCGCAGTACAGCACCAGCGCACCGAATACGACAATGGCGATGCAACCGTAGCCCAGTTGCTGCGTTGGCGTGAGATTCGAAAACCACCCTTGCTCCGATGGCGGCGGTTGGCGTGGGGGTTCAAACATTATCGGCGCGGCAGTTGCGATGGGACAGAATCAAGATGATACCTCTTGGGGGCGAACTTTGAAAAGACTCAGGGTGCGCGCTCTCTAGCGCGCCTGCACACGGCGTTAGAGAACGCCAGCTCCTTTGTTCGTGAAAACCTGCCCCCAAGGTGAACTCCACCCTATTATAGCAAGGGGTTGAAAAAAAACCAAATTGCGGTATACTGGCGGCGTTCTCGCGGAGATGCGATTCAATGACCGTCCATCGCCTCGAACCAAAGATCTTTCATACGACGTTCGGTCGCAACGAGCCGGCGCTGCGCGCGCGCAGCGGTGACTCGATCACGGTCGAGACGCGCGACGCGCGCGGGCAAGACCAGCACGGCGCGCCGCTGCCGGACTCGATGAAGCCGCGCGGCGACGGTTTCGAGTACTCGCCGAGCAATCCGCTGGTCGGTCCCGTCTATGTCGAAGGCGCGGAGCCGGGCGATACGCTCGCCGTCCGCATCGACCAGATCGCGCTGAACCGCGCGTCGGCGTGGTCGAGCCACTCGCCGAATTTTGGATCGCTCACCGGCGAGCAAGGGGCGCGGCGGCTCTTGCTCAACGACCCGATCCCGCGCAAGTTGTTCGAATGGAAACTCGATTTGGAGCGGCGCGTCGGCATTCTGGAGCTGCCGGAGAGTCGCGCCCGGCGGATCGAGCTGCCGCTGCATCCGTTCATCGGATCGATCGGCGTCGCGCCGCGCTATGGGCGCGTGGAAACCGCGCTGACGCCCGGCGAGTACGGCGGCAATCTTGATTGCGTGGAAACGCGCGAGGGCACGACGATCTATTTGCCGGTGTGGGCGCGCGGCGCGTACCTCGCGTTCGGCGACATTCACGCCGCGCAAGGTGACGGCGAAGTGTGCGGCAGCGCGCTGGAGACGACGGCGGACGTGACGCTGCGCGTCGAGGTGCGTAAAGCGTGGAGCAGCGAATGGCCCCGCTTGGAAGACGCGGAGTATTTGATGACGACCGGCAGTCTGCACTCGCTGATCGATGCGGTGCGCGTCGCGCAAGTTGAAATGCTGGACTGGCTGATGCGCGATTACGGCTTTGAGAAATGGGAAGGGTGGCAAGTGCTCTCGCAAGCTGGGACGATGCGCATCGGCAACATCGTCGATCCGAATTTCACAGCGGTGGTCAAGTTCCCGAAAGCGCTCTTGAAAATCTAGTTCAACTTGTTTCAGATTGTTGCAGGTGTTTCGGTGGGATGAACGGAAGATGAAACAAATTGAAACCAGTTGAGACAACGCGAAACTAGGGGGTCGTATGGCAAGCGAACGCGCGGAAACCGGTTTGGACATTCGCGGCGGCGACCCCAAGTTTCCCGCGAAATGCAGCAGCGATTCCGAAGTCTCGCTCAGCCAGCAAATGATGCCGTCGGATGCGAATCCGCTGGGTAACGTCCACGGGGGTTACATCATGAAACTGGTTGACGAAGCCGGCGGACTCGCGGCGATGCGGCACGCGCGGCGGCCCGTCGTGACGGTCGCGTTGGACTCGATGTCGTTTCTCTCGCCGGTGCGCGTGGGGCATCTCCTGACGCTGCGCGCGCGTGTGAACTGGGTCGGCAAGAGTTCCATCGAAGTGGGCGTGCGCGTGGAAGCGGAGAATCCGGTGACCGGCGAACTCGCGCATACCAACTCCGCGTTCGCGGTGTTCGTCGCGCTGGACGATAACGGCCGCCCCATTCCGGTGCCGCCGCTCATTCTGGAATCGGAAGAAGAACGCCGCCGCTGGCTGGAAGGCGAAGAGCGACAACAAATTCGTTTGCAGCGTTGGCGGAAGAAAAGCGCAACCCCCTAACTACCCAAACCCCACCATCCAACCCCTAACCATCAAACTACCACGACTGAAGGAGGTCGTTGTGAAGATTGCCCAACGAATGAATCGTTTGGGAACCGAGACCGCGTTTGAGGTCCTCGTCAAAGCGAAGGCGCTGGAAGCGAAAGGACGCGATATCGTCCACCTTGAGGTCGGCGAGCCGGATTTTGCGACGCCGGAGAATATCGTACAAGCCGGCGTCCGCGCGCTCAAAGACGGTAAGACCAAGTACACCCCCAGCGCGGGCATCCCCGAGCTCCGCGCCGCCATCGCGCAGAACGTCAGTCAGACGCGCGGCGTCACCGTCAGCGCGGAGCAAGTGGTCGTCACGCCGGGCGCGAAACCGATCATGTTCTTCTCGATGCTCGCGCTGATCGAACCGGGCGACGAAGTGCTTTACCCGGCGCCCGGTTTTCCCATCTACGAGAGTATGATCAACTACTGCGGCGGCACGCCCGTGCCGTACATTCTGCGCGAAGAGAATCATTTTCGATTCGACCCAGATGAATTTCGCGCCAAGGCGAACGCGAAAACAAAAATGATCATCCTGAACTCGCCGCACAATCCAACCGGCGGCGTGCTGGAATCGTCCGATCTAAAAGTGGTTGCCGAGGTCGCGCAAAATTACGACAGCACCGTTTTCACCGATGAAATTTACTGGCGGGTGCTGTACGACGGGACGTTCAGCAGTCTGCTCAGCATCCCGGGTATGGTGGAGCGCACGATCCTGCTGGACGGTTTCAGCAAGACGTACGCGATGACGGGCTGGCGTTTGGGCTGGGGCGTGATGCCGGCGCACCTCGTGCCGCACATCACGCGCCTCCAAACCAACTCGAATTC
>JBBIJS010000104.1:0-9821 GCA_037445855.1 Chloroflexota bacterium
TGAGTCGCCGCCGCCGCGAGCGTTCGAATGAACGCGCGGTGAGCACGTTCGGAAACAATCTCGGATCGATCTTCTTTAACTTGGTGGTCGCGCTCGGCGCGGTTGGATTTATAGGTTTCTACGTGGGCTTGGCGGGGTTCGCCGCGGCGACGCTGCTCAATTTGCCGGGTTTCGTGGGCGCGCTGCTTGTCGCGGCAGGTCTATTCGTTGTGAATTCCGCAGGGCTGGATCGCTGGAACTCGCTCGTCTGGCTGACCGCAATTTCGACTATCGTCGTCACGCTTTTCACGTTCTACTCGGTCGGAACCGTGTGGGCGCCCGATCGAACCAGCAGCATCGAAATCGCGCCGTCGCTGTGGGCGATCATCAGCATCGTAAATTATGGGTTGTTCTTCGCGTTGCGCTCGGGCGATTTTTCCTGGGATCTCGACCGTGACGACGAGGTCGTGAAAGCGGGGTTGTCGCTTTGCATCCCGCTCATGATCTTTCTGTTCATCGGCGCGCTGGTCTATCGCGCCGCCGGCGATTACAACATCGCCGATATTTTGTCGCGGAGCCACTCCGCCTGGCTGGGCAATCTGTTCTTGATCATTTCGGTCATCGCGCCGGTCATGTCCGGTTTCCACTCGGGCTCGCTCGCGATTCCGACGTTTTTGCCGCTGAGCAAACGCGGCAGCGCCGCGCTGATCGCCGCGTTCGGTTTCGTCTTGGGCGCGCTGCGCTTTGATCGCCAATTACTATTTTTTCTCGACGTGCTCGGCGCGTTCATCGCGCCGGCGCTCGTCGTCATGTTGCTCGCGGCTTGGTTAAAAAACCACGTGACTCACGCGACGGCATTGGCAGCGTGGCTCATCGGCAGTATTGCCGCGTTGGCTGCCAAGTGGCAAGGGGAACTTTCGCCAGTGCTGATGGGCGCGGGCGTCAGCATGGCGGTGCTGGTCGTTTCTGCCGGCTGGGCACGTCTCGTCACCCCGCTGCGGGAGTAGGGCGGATTCGCAATCCGCCCCCAGCGATCCCGCTTGCTCTCTTTTGTGGCGAACAAGCGCAATCGGTGGCCGTGCTCAATATAGAAACCGACACGCGGCAGGCAAGGTGTCTGCCGCGTGTCTCTTTGTGTGGAGCGTTCGCAAAGGAGTGCAAGGTTTCCACAACCGACCGTCCGCGATTTGTTGCCGCGCTGCGGTTGTGCTACAATGTTACTGAACCACCTAACTTTTCCTATGACGCGCAACACAATCCCTTCCACAATTTATGCGCTCGCGCTGGGCGTCTTTGGCGTGGGCGCGCTCGTCGCGCTGACGGATTGGCACGCGCTGGAACGCGACGCGCTCCCGCTCGCGTTTTTCGCCGTGCTGTCGTTCATCCTCAAGCGCGCCGGCTTTCACGCCGCGCCGCAAGTCACACACAGTCTCGTCGGCATCGTCGATCTCGCCGCCGTCTTCATCTTCGGTCCGCTGCCTGGCGCGTGGGTTGCCGCGTCGAGCGGGTTCGTCTACCTATTCCTCAACGCGTGGCGGCGGAACAAACATACCTTCCGCGAACTGATCGAGATTCCGATCTTCAATGCCGGGCTGAAAATTGGAATGGCGTACGCGAGCAGTCATCTCTATCTGACGTTCGGCGGCAAGTTTATGCCGCGCGAATTTACGATCGCAACCCTTGCGCCCGTCATCGCCGCGGCAGGGGCATGGTTCGTCATCGACCATCTCGGCTGGGGCGTGCTGGAATTTCTGCGCGGCGGCGCGCCGGGGCTGGCGAATTTTCTGCGCGCGATCGTCCTTTATTCTGTTTTTATCGAACTGCTGCCGCTGCCGTTTGCGATGGTGATCGCGGTGGTCTACTCCACGCTCAATGTCGAGATGGTCTTGATGATCGCGTTCGGGCTGGTCGGCACCGCGGTGGTTGTCCAACGATTTGCGGACGCCAGTCTGCACCTCGAACGCCGCCGCACCGAGATGGCGGTGATGAACGAGTTCGGCAACGCGCTCTCGCACGCGGTGTTCGATTCGGAAAAAGTGATCGATCTGTTGTACGAGCACGCGCGGCGCATTGTGCCGGCGGATTTGTATCGGATTGAATTGCGTCAGGGCGAGCCGGCGCAAAAGACCGCGCTGGTTGCGCTGGAGACGACCGCGCGCGACACGCAGCATCCGTACGAGACGCGCCCCAGTCCGCTGCTGGAGTACTTTGCCGCGCATCGCGATTTCGTCCGCGCGGTCGATCTGGTCAAATCGTTCGTCTATCCGCTCGACGCGACGGGCGCGGTCGTCACCGCGGGCAACCAGACGCCGATCGCGGGGCGCACGCCGCGCAGCGCGCTGTGCGTGCCGCTGTTCGCCGGCGACGAACTGATCGGCATCCTGTCGCTCTTTGCGCTCAAGCCGCGCGCCTTCGTCCAGATTCACGGACGGAATCTCGCGTCGATGTGCGGTCAAGCCGCGGTGACGATTCAGAACGCGCGGCTGTACGCGGTGGAGCGCAAACGCGCCAGCCAGCTCGCGACGATCAGCGAGATCAGCCGCCAAGTCGCCGCGGTGGTCGACCTCGACGTGTTGCTGCAAAAGGTGGTCAACCAGATCCGCGAGCGCTTTGGGTATTCGCACGTTCACATTTTCACGGTCGATGAGGGCTATGCGGTTTTTCGCGCGAGCACGCACCCGCGCGGCGCTGAGTGGCGCGAGCGCGGCATCGGTTATCGCGTGGGGCTGGAAGGAATGGTCGGTTGGGTAGCGGCGATCGGCGAGCCGCTGGTCGTCAACGATGTCAGCCAAGACCCGCGCTTTGTCCCGTATCCGGACGAAGAACCGGACGCCACGCGTTCGGAGATTGTCGTACCGTTTGCGATCGGCGCCAAGATCACCGGCGTCCTGGATGTGGAAAGCGGCGAGTTGAACGCGTTCGGCGAGGAAGACTTGTTCATTTTGAGAACGCTCGCCGCGCAGATTGCCGTCGCGGTGGAAGACGCGCGGTTGTTCAACTCGCAAAAAGAAGAGGCGTATTATCTCAACGTGATGCTCCAGGTCTCGGAGAACCTCGCGGCGACGACGGACCTCAACGAGGCGCTGGAGACGGTCGTCCGCATCACGCCGCTCCTCGTCGGCGTCGCGCGCTGCGCCGTGCTGCTGTATCGCCCGACCGAGAAAAAATTTGCGCCCGCGAAAGTGTATGGCTTGGCGAAAGACCTGCAGAGCGCCTTCTTCAAATCCGAGTTTCATTCGGACGATCAGTTCGCGTTCGCCAAGATGTACCGCGACCAGGCGCCGCTGATGATCGAGGACGCCGCGGCGAGCCAATGGCTGCGCCCGGAGTTTATGCAGACGTTTGGCACTCACTCGCTGCTCCTCGCGCCGCTCATCACGCGCGGAGAAATTGTCGGCGCGCTGATCGTCGATCAAGGCGCGCGGGCGCGCCGTTTCAGCGCGCACGAGATCGAAGTGGTGATGGGGATTGCGAACCAGGCGGCGGTGGCGATCGAAAGCGCGCGGCTCGGTCAGTCGGCGGAAGAAAAAAAACGGCTGGACTATGAATTGGGGCTGGCGCGGCAGATTCAAAAAAGTTTCCTGCCCGACGAGTGCCCAGTCATCGCCGGGTATCAGATTTGTTCGTTGTGGCAGACCGCGCGCGAAGTCAGCGGCGACTTTTACGATTTTGTTTCGCTGCACGGCGGGCGGCTGGGAATCACGATCGCCGATGTTTCGGACAAGGGGATGGCGGCGGCGATGTTCATGGCGCTATCGCGCACGATTCTCAGAACGATGGCGATTGGCAAGCCGACCGCGCGCGAGACGGTCGAGCGCGCGAACGACTTGATCCTCGCGGACGCGCGGTCGGATATGTTCGTCACGGTTTTCTACGCCATCCTCGATCCGAACGCGCATCGGCTGACGTACGTGAACGCGGGGCACAATCCGCCGCTGCTTTATCGCGCCGCGCGCAAAGAATTGACGATGCTGAAAGAGCACGGGCTGGCGCTGGGCGTGATGGAAGGGATCACGCTGGAAGAGCGCGCGATCGAGCTGGCGCCGGGAGACCTGGTGTTGATGTATACCGACGGCGTGACCGACGCGATCAATGCGCGCGAAGAAGAATTCGGCGTGGATCGACTGGCGGACCTGGTTAGCGCCAACGCGCACTTGAGCGTCGAAGGTCTGGTCGATGAGATCACGCGCGCGCTGACCGAATATGCCGGCGAGGGCGTGCGGTTTGACGACGTGACGATGATCGCGCTCAAGCGCCAACGAACGGTCCCCAAATAAAAAACTCAGGGGGAGGAGAAGACCCTGAGTTTTTGTTTGCTTCAACCGCGCTAGGGGGAAGCGCTGGTTGATCTCTGATCGCATCTTACCACGTCACGCTGCCGGCGTCTGTAGGACTATCGTACTGGCGTCGCGGTACCAGGGCGCGTGATGAGAGGCAATCTGTCATGGCGACCGCCGGGAGAAATCTTCACGCGGCTGCGACACCACGCGATTGGCGGGCCCACGCATCGCGTGTATAATTCCGATCGATGCTGCTCCGATCCATTCTGCTGCGCTGGCTCCGTTTTGCCTTCCGGCTTTTCTACAATCAATTCGCGTTCACGTACGATCTTGTCAGCGCGCTCGTCTCGCGCGGGCGCTGGCGCGTGTGGACGCGCGCGGCGATCCCGCGCCTGCACGGCACGCGCGTGCTCGAAGTTCCGTGCGGCACCGGCAATCTGCTGCTCGATCTGCGCGCCGCGGGCTACGCGCCCATCGGCGTTGATCTATCCGCGGCGATGCTCAGCATCACGCGCGGCAAGCTGCGGGGATCGGGACTCCGCGCGCCGGTGGCCCGCGCCCGCGTACAGGCGCTCCCGTTCGCGGACGGATCGTTCGATTCCATCGTTATGACCTTTCCGCCCGGCTTTGTCTCCGATCCTGCCGCGCTCGCCGAGATACGCCGCGTGTTGGACGAACGCGGCTACTTGATCTGGGTCGACGCGGCGCGATTCATCCAGCCCGGTGTGTGGAGCCGGCTGGTCAATCGCTGGATCGGTTTTGGCGGCGGCGCGGCGGAGTACGAGCGATTGATGGGGCAGACGCTGGCGCGCGCGGGGTTCGAATCGAAAATTGAATGGGTCGGTGACGCGGTGAGCGTTGTCGCGGTCGCGGTGGCGAAGCCAGTCAGCAGCGATCAGTAAACGGGATGCAGTCAGCGATGAACACGCGGTCTGAAAACTGAATACTGCCCACCGTCTACCAGTCTTTGACAACCCCATACCGCTGTGCTAGAATCGACGGCGACGCAAAATGACAAATGAATAAATGAGAACTCCTAAATATGAATAACCCACGAACCGTCTATCTCGATCATTCCGCGACCACGCCGGTTGATCCGCGCGTCGTCGACGCGATGCTTCCGTATTTCACCGAAAAATTCGGCAACGCGTCCAGTTTGCACCGCTGGGGTCAAGCCGCGCTCGCCGCGCTGGACGAATCGCACCGGGCGGCGGCGGAGATTCTGAACGCGAATCCGAAAGAGATCGTCTTCACCGGCTGCGGCTCAGAGAGCGATAACCTCGCGTTGCGCGGCGTCGCGTTCGCGCTGCGCGCCAAGGGCAACCACCTCATCACCACGCCGATCGAGCACCACGCGATCTTGAACACCGCCGCGCAGCTCGAGAAGGAATTTGGATTCGAAGCGACGCGCGTGCCGGTCGATCGCCGCGGCAGCGTGAATCCCGACGACATCGCGCGGGCGATCACGCCGCGCACCGTGCTCATCAGCGTGATGTACGCCAACAACGAAGTCGGCACGATCGAGCCGCTGGCGGAAATCGCGCGGATCGCGCACGCACGCGGCATTGTCTTCCACACTGACGCGGTGCAAGCCGGCGGCTATTTGCCGCTCGACGTGGAAAAACTTGGCGTCGGTCTGATGTCACTGGGCGCGCACAAGTTCCACGGACCAAAAGGCGTTGGCGCGCTGTACGTCCGCAGCGGCACGCCGCTGTTGCCGATGCAAACCGGCGGCAGCCACGAGCGCAGCCGGCGCGCGGGGACGGAGAACATTCCGTATATCGTCGGCATGGTGACCGCGCTCAAGCTCGCGCAAAGCGAACGCGAAACGACGAACGCGCGGCTCGTCACGCTGCGCGAGAAACTGATCGAAGGAATCCTAGAGCGCATAGCCGGCGCAGAATTGACCGGCGACCCGCAGAATCGTTTGCCTGGTCACGCGAGTTTCGTAATCCCCGGCGCTATCGGCGACGAGATGGTGCTGGGACTCGATCTCGCCGGCATCGCCGCGTCGACCGGCAGCGCGTGCACCGCCGGCTCGCAGGAGCCATCGCACGTGCTCGCGGCAATGGGCTACGCGGCGGACACCGCGCGCGGCGCGCTGCGGCTTACGTTGGGGCGCGAGAACACGGAAGAAGATGTTGCGTATGCGGTAAACGCGGTGACGGATGTGGTGCAGAAGCTGCGGCGGAGATGATCGGGAGGTGCGTGGTGGATGCAATGCCATACGAAAAGCGCCGGCGCGACGATTACGCCGGACTGCTCCGTGAAGCCAGCCAATTCTACAACTCTCGCGGCGATGTCTATACCACGCTCCGCAAGTTGGCAGAGCGGCTTGAGCGAGAGCATATTTCTTATGCGCTCATCGGGGGGATGGCGTTAGCCGCGCACGGATTTGTCCGGATGACGCAAGCCGTGGACATTCTCTTGACCCTCGAGGGATTAGCGTCTTTCAATGAACGGTGCGTCGGACGCGGTTACGCGCCGGCGTTTCCCGGCGCGCGCAAAATGTTCCGCGACACTGAAACGCAAGTCCGCATTGAGATCATTACAACAGGCGATTTCCCCGGCGATGGCAAGCGCAAGCCCGTGGCATTTCCCGATCCCACGGTCGCCTCTATCGAGCGGGATGGGCTGCAGGTGGTGGGTCTTGAGAAATTGATTGAATTGAAGTTGGCTTCGGGCATCTCCGCACCACACCGCATGCGCGACCTGGCGGATGCGCAAGACTTGATCGCCGCGCTCAACCTGCCGGACGATTTTGCCAATCGGTTCGACCCATCCGTCCGCGCGATATTTCATCAACTCTGGGGCGCTGCGCAGGAAAGTGATCGATCAAACGGCACAACCCATAAGTGATCCTCTGTTTGAACGATGAGTAATTTGGAGACCGCAAATAAAACCGTCGTCGTCGCGATGAGCGGCGGCGTAGATAGTTCGACCACTGCCGCGCTGCTTGTGGAGCGCGGCTATCGCGTTATCGGCTTGATGATGCGGCTGTGGAGCGAAGGCGGCGACGGCGACGAGCGTTTCGCGAACAATCGCTGCTGCTCGCCCGAAGCCGTGGCGGACGCGCGCGGCGTGTGCCAGAATCTCGGCATCCCATTCTATCTCCTGAATTTTGAAGCCGATTTCAAAACGCACGTCGTCGATTTCTTTCTTGACGGCTATGCGCGCGGGGTCACGCCGAACCCGTGCTTGCAATGCAACCGCAGGGTCAAGTTCGGCGCGCTGCTCGAAAAGGCGCGCGGGTTGGGCGCGGACTATCTCGCGACCGGGCACTATGCGCGCGTCCGCGAGCGCGGTGGCGTGTTCGAACTGCTGAAGGGCAGCGACCCAAAGAAGGACCAGTCGTACGCACTGTCGGTTCTGAATCAAGAGCAGTTGTCGCGCGCGCTGTTTCCGCTAGGCGAGTTCACCAAGGAAGAGACGCGCGCGATGGCGCGGCGGTTTGGCTTGCGCGTCGCGGAGAAACACGAGAGCCAGGACCTGTGCTTTATCGCCGACGGCGAATACCGCAATTTTTTGCGCCGGAATATTCCGGCTGCGCTCGTGCCGGGCGACATTGTGGACACGCGCGGGAAGGTTATCGGCAAACACGAGGGGCGGGCATTCTACACGATCGGTCAGCGCAAGGGCTTGGGCGGCGCGGTGGGTCGAAGAGACCGCGATCCTCAGCGGCCCGAGCCGCGCTACGTCATTGTTCTCGACGCCGGGCGGAACGCGGTCGTCGTGGGACGCGCGGAAGAATTGGGCAAGCGTGTGCTCGTCGCCGGCGCGGTGAATTGGATCGCCGGCAGCGCGCCGCGTGATGAAATCCGCGTGACCGCGAAGATTCGCTACCGCGCGAGTCAAGCCGCAGCAACGGTTTATCTCCACCCCAGCCCTCCCTTGTCTTCGACCGAAGAGGGAGCGAATGTGCGCGTCGTTTTCGATCAACCGCTGCGCGATATCGCGCCCGGGCAGGCGGTGGTTTTCTACGACGGCGACGTCTGCCTGGGCGGTGGGATAATCGAAACGAGCGAATGATTTCTCCTTCATTCATCCTCGCCTTAACGCTCGCCACGCTTTACAGTCTCATCTTTTTTCTGTTCTTCGGACGGAGTTGGCTGCGCCTTGTCTTCTACTGGGCGGTCGGCGTCATTGGATTCTTTCTGGGGCAGTGGATCGCCAAACTGATCGGTCTTTCGATCTTCAATCTCGGTGATGTGAACCTGGTCGAAGGAACAGTGGTCAGCTGGGTCAGTCTGTTTGCCGCGCGCGCGTGGCGGCGGTGAAATGGGCGCTCCGCGCATTGCCAGACAATTTAGAGCAAAATCCACTTGAATTTATGGTAAAACGAGATATACTGATCGCATGCAACCATATTCCCAAGATTTACGCGAACGCGTCCTTGCCGCCGTCAAAGAAACTAATCTGTCCCAAGCCAAAATCGCGAAGGCGTTTAAGATCAGCCAGTCCACGCTCGAAAAATGGTTGCAACGCTGGCGCGACACCAACAGTTATGCGGCTCTACCGCACGGCGGCGGTCAACCCCGTGCGCTTTTATCGATGAAGGTGGGACGCCTTTGGGCATGACGCGCTTGTTCGGGCGCGCGGCGCCGAGTGAGCGTGTGGTCGAGGCGACCGCTGGCTATTCGGGCACGCACTACACGGTGGTGGCCACGTTGGGTCTGCAGGGAATCACGGCTCCCTGGGTGTTCGAAGGCGCCATGAACGGACTTGCCTTTGAAACATACGCGGAACACGTTTTGAGTCCCACCCTTCAGCCGGGAGATCTAGTCATGATTAGACGTTATCCGAAATAAGTTTGGGGCTATCGCCGCAACGGTCGCGGGCGGTGTTTGACACGCAAGTTTTGCAAACCGCAGGCGAGCACCATCGCGAGATCGGAAAACCCGTCTTTGGTATTGCGTAGCACATCTTGGACCACGCGCGCACGCTTGACGCCGGCGATGGCATGTTCCACCCGCACACGAATCTGCGAGATGCGCTGATTGATTTGTTTCTCGGCGTCGGTTAGCTCCGCCTTGCGTGGCTTTTTTTCGGCTGGTATGTGCGACAGCCGCGCGGTTCATCTCCTTGAAAAGCGGTGTCCTTATGCAATTCGCTGCCACGCGGATAGCGCACTGGTTCGGTGTCCGCGACTTTTTTATCGTGCGTCTTGCCAGCATACGTTTGACTCAAATAGCCAACGCGGTTCGTGCGGCGGTGGGTAATAATCACATTCTTGTCCGTGTGAGTTTTCTTTTTACCACTGTAATGCAAAGCCTGTTTTTCAGGGTTTTTCGGGCGTTGACGGCGACGTTCCGTCCCGTCAATGATGTAATCACGCGAGTCCCCCGGATGGTTTTCGTGCGCGGCAAACTGGTCAGGGTCTCGTTTGCACCAAGTCGCGCATAGCAAAATCGAAGTTCATCCCATTTCGTGATCTACTGAGGCTTTGAAAATAATGAGAAGGTGGTTTAGATCAAATGCAAAGTAGGAAAGCAACGAGTGTCTCTTGCAGCAACATCGCATTCATCAAGTACTGGGGCAACCGCGATGCCGCGCAGCGCGTCC
>JBBIJS010000105.1:0-9757 GCA_037445855.1 Chloroflexota bacterium
CGGCTTTTTGATTGTCCTGCAAGTACTGGACGATCGCGCCGGCGGCGCGCGTCGCGAGCGGCAGCGCGGCAAGCCCAAAGCCGTCGAGCGACGCGACGCGAAAGTGATCGAGGAGCGTTTGGCGCGCGGAATCGAGGTCTGGCAGTTGGACGTTAGAAGTTGGAGGTTGGAGATTGGAGACTGAAGGTGAATGTCCAACTTCCAACTTCCAATTTCTTTCATCCAGCAACACTTCCGCCGGATGCAGACGATCCAATTCCTGCCGCGCCTCACTGGCGGTGATTTCCGTCGCGGCGAACACGCCGGTCGTAATGTCGGCATACGCGATGCCAACGCGGTCTTTATCGGCGACGAGCGCGGCGAGATAGTTGTTGCGCGTTTCTTCGAGCAGGTTCGGCTCGACGACCGTGCCGGGCGTGACGACGCGTACCACCTCGCGCGTCATCAAGCCGTTGATTGCCTCGTCGCTCGTCTGCTCGACGATCGCGACTTTGTGTCCCGCGTTGATGATGCGCGCGAGGTACGTCTCCAGCGCGTGGTACGGCACGCCGGCGAGCGGCACGCGCTGCGCGGTCCCCATATCGCGCGCGGTCAGCACGATATTGCACGCGTCGGCGACTTTCTTCGCGTCGTCGTCGAACGATTCGTAGAAATCGCCCAGCCGAAAGAAGACGATGGTGTCCGGAAACTGTTTTTTGATGTGGAGGTACTGCTGGCGAAGCGGAGTGGTCATCGTGGGCAATAATATCACAGTCACGTATCCACGACAAGTGCGCGAGTTGAATCGAGAGTTGGGGAGAAAATGAAATTTGCCGAAGGGAATGACCCTTCGGCTTTTCTGTCCGGTGGTTGCTGCGCGTGCTAGGCGTTTATTGCTTCGCGATGGGCAACCCTGCTTTGCTCCACGCACCGAATCCACCCGCGAGACTCTTGACGTTCGAGTAACCCAGCAGGTTCAGCGCCATCATCGTCATGGCGCCGCGATGACCGTTGCCGCATTCCGCGATGATGGCTGCGGTCTTATCTTGCGGCAGCTTGTCGAGGTTCTTGATCAGCGTGCGGACCGGAATGCTCGTCGAGCCATCGATGATTCCGTTGTCCGCAATTTCTTTCGCCTCACGCACATCCGCCTGGAACGGCTTGGCGGCAGCGAGTTGCGCACTCAATTTATCTGCCGCAATGGTTCCGAATCCGTCAGGCAGATTGCTCAAGTACTTGTCGAGCGCGGCGAAGAGATCTTTGTCAACCTCGGCCGCCTTGCCCGCGACGGGAGCAGCAAGCGGCCCGATCACGACCTGGAAGTTTGCGGCTCTCCATGCGCCATATCCGCCCACGAGGTTCTTGACTTTGGTGTAGCCAAGCAACTGAAGCGCTTCCATTCCAAGCGCGCCGCGGTGACCGCTGGCGCACAACACGACGATCGGCTGGTCCTTCGCGGGCAGCTTGTCAAGATTTTTCAAAAGGGTGCGAATCGGAATGTTGACCGAACCTTCGATGAAACCATTGTCCGCGATTTCTTTTGCTTCGCGGACATCAACGATGAATAGCTTCGCCGCCATCTGATCTTTCAATGCCGCAGGCGCGATTGTTCCGAAACCATCTGGCAAGTTCGAGAAATACTTGTCCAGCGTCGTCTTCATATCGAAGCCAGCGACAAGCGGCGCGGTCGGCGCGACTTGGGTCGGCACCGCCGTTGGCGGCACCGGGGTGGACGTAGGCGCGACCCTGATCGGTAGCGCCGTTGGCGGCACAGGGGTAGGCGCAGGCACTGCCTGACAAGCGACACCGAGCAGGGCAACGAACACGGCAAGCAAGATCAAGATGTTTCGAGAGTTTTTCATGATATACCTCCGAGAGTTTGCTTGGAGCGACATTCAGCCGAACATGAGTCGCTTCAAGTCACCTTGCCGCACGATTGATTCGTTCTGGTTCCAAATCTCAATCAAGCAGTGCTCCCAGGAATGCGGCAATCTTCTTGGGGCAGCCCACTTGATTGTTCGGTGCGATGAGATGTTGTCCACGCGTGCTACTCGTCGCGGATGACGGTACGGATTTTCTCAACGGCTTGCTCAGAGATCTCGCTCAGGTTGTGCACGGTTTTCGCGTGCTGTGCCGCCTGTTGCAAAATCTCCTCTTCGGTTTCAGCGCGCATCACAGCAGCGCAGTCAAAGCCGACATCTCTGCATCGCAGGGTCTTCATTTTGCACCTCCTTTCATTAGGTTGCCCCCACACTAACACAAGAAGACAACCCTGACATCGTAGAGTTCTACGATATCCGCGAGCCGACATACGTATTTTGGAAATTAAAAAGACCTGACAGTTTTCGCTCTAGCGTCTGTCAGGTCTTGGTCTCGGATTAGGTCAGCCGTTTTGCGGTTGCCCATGAGGCGATTTGGGTTCTGGATGTGAATTCCAGTTTCGAGAGGATATTGCTTACGTGGGTTGTCACAGTTCGCTCGCTCACGACGAGTTGCTCCGCGATCTCAGGATTCGATTTTCCCTGGGCGATCAGAACCGCCACCTCCCGTTCGCGCGGCGTCAATCCACCGAACTTTTCTTTCATTGTTTGTGGTGACGCCTTTTCCCGCTTTTCACGGTCTGGCTCGGCGAGCGCAAACTCAATTGCTTGCTCCATAGTCATCGCTCGTCCTTCGTTCCACGCGGCGGAATAATTTTCCTCGCTTAATTTTCCATGGAGCATTGTAAGTCGGCGATCATGATCGGGCTGATCTACGGGATCAATCATGGAACCCATTGACGCACGCAATCCCGAAGCCGCACCGAAAATTATCGCGGCTCTTGCAAGCTCATTGTTTTCCATTACCACTTCAGCCAATCGCTCTAGGCACCACGCGATTCCGCCTTTGTCGCCAATCTCTTTCCGCACTCCAATGCTAGCCCGCAATCGTTCGAGTGCGGTGTCCCAATCGCGCTGATGCATCGCAATCCACGCCCACGTGCCGAGCGATACACCGATGCCCCAGGTCCACCCAATCTCGCGCCTCAACGCCAAACTTTCTTCGATTAGGCGAGATGCCACATCGAGTTTTCCTTGACGGATTGCGACCTCTGCTAATCCTGAGAGATCAAAGGCAATGCTATCTTTGTCACCAACCCTTCGATCAATCGCCAATGATTCTTCGAACCGCGAGCTTGCGATGCCGGATTGCCCTAGCCGCAGCGCCACCCAACCCAGATTCTGCAGCGCGAGGGCGATGCCACGCTCATCGTCCACGTCTCTGGACAGCGCGAGCGTTTCTTTGTATAAACTTGCTGGAGTGTCATAATCGCCTTCTTCTTCCGCGATATATCCCAATACACTTTGCGCTTCCGCGATTCCGCGTTTCTCGCCTAGTTCGCGGAATACTTCTAACGCTTGATTCGCCCATGTTCGCGCGACTAGATAATCGCTTTGGCGATAGGCAAGCATCGCCCCACCTGAGAACGCCTTGCCGCGTGCCGCTGTTCGCTCGAGGTGTTGCGATTGAACCAACACGGACGAAATTCGCTCGCGCCCTTCGCTCAGATTTCCTCGCGTGTCCCAGAACCATGTTAGCGCGGCGGCGAGCCGCAAACCTTTTTCAGCGCGTCCTTCGCCAAGCGACCAATCCAGCGCGACGCGCAAATTGTCGAGTTCACTGTCGAGACGTTCGAGCATTTGCACTTGGCCGCGACTGTGATGCCTGGGGTCGACGGCTTCTGCGAAATTCATGAAATAATTGAGATGGCAATCTCGAACGGCATCTTCGTCGGCGGACTCTGCCAGTTTCTCGCGTACGTACTGTCGAATGGTTTCCAAGAGCCGGTATCTTAGTTTATCATCAAGTTTGACGACGACCAACGACTTTTGAACCAATCGTGAGAGCACGTCAAGAATCTCATCCTTGTGTTGTTCACCACAGACCGACTCAACCGCCTCCAGCGTGAATCCGCCCGCAAAGACCGCTAGACGTCGCAACACCACGCGTTCGGCGTCAGAAAGCAGATCATAACTCCAATCGATCGAGGCGCGCAGGGTCTGATAGCGCGGCAACGCCGTGCGACTGCCCGAGGTGAGCAAGCGAAAACGGTCATCCAGTCGCGCGGCAATCTCTTCGATCGAAAGCGCATTCGCTCGCGCGGCGGCTAATTCGATTGCCAACGGCATTCCATCCAAGCGCTGACATATTTGCGCGACGAGCTGCGCGTTCGCTGAGGTCAATTGCAAGTCCGATCGCGCGGCATTCGCACGCGAGAGGAACAAACGAAGCGCTTCGTACTGGCTCAGGATTTCAAGCGGCGGCAATGGTTGCGGGTCGGGGAGCGCGAGCGAGGGAACGCGAAAGGATGTCTCGCCCGCGATGTTCAATGCCTCACGGCTCGTGGCGAGAATTTTCAGATCGGGGCACGCGCGCAGCAACGTCTCGCACAACTCGGCACACGCCTGAATCAAGTGTTCGCAGTTGTCCAGCACCAGAAGCATATTTTTCGCGTGGAAGAAACTCTGGAGAATATTCGCGAGGAGTGTTTCGCCGCTTTCGCGCAAACCGAACATAGACGCGACGGTTTGTGGAACGAGCGAAGGATCAGCCAGTGGCGCGAGATCAACGAGCCAAACGCCATCGGGGAATTCATCACGCAGAACAGCCGCAACCTGCAAGGCAAGCCGCGTTTTGCCGCAGCCGCCAGAACCAACGAGCATCAGCAAGCGCGTTGTGCCAAGTAAACGTTCTACCTCAGCAATCTCTCGCTCGCGCCCGATGAAACTGGTCAGTTGAAGGGGAAGATTGGTTGAAATCACAACATCCTATAAGAATCGCCGAGGCGGAAGAAGACAATGGTGTCCGGAAATTGTTTCTTGATTTGGAGGTATTGTTGACGGAGAGGTGTGGTCATTTTGGGTAGTTGGGTAGTTAGGTAGTTGGGTGGTTGGATGGTTGGATTTTAGCGCAATGTCGGAAAAGTGGAAAGTCAGTTGATTTGACTCGCCGCGTCGGCGTCCAGCAGCCACACCGCGCGCCCGTTCGTCGGCTGAATCAATTGCGCGGGCAAATCGTTGGGACGATATTCGCCGCGCAGCACCGCGCGCACGGTGGCTGCCTTGTCCGCGCCGGCAACCAGCCACAGGATATTGACTGCCGCGTTGATGACCGGCGCGGTGAGCGTGATGCGCCACATCTTTACTTCGTCGATGTACTCCGCGGCGACCCAGCGCGTGGTTTCGTGCAGCACTGGCGTATGCGGAAACAGCGACGCGGTATGCCCGTTCGCGCCGAGACCGAGCAAGACCAGATCGAAAGATGGGCCGCCGATTGCCACGGACGAACGCGGAATTTTTTCTCTTGTCCGCGTTTGTCCGCGTTCATCCGCGTCCAAATCGAAGAACTCGCGCAGCGTTTCTTCGTACGCGCGCGCTGCGTCTGCCGGTGGCTGTTCAGCGAGGATACGGTGAACGTTCCGCGCGGGCGGCTGGACGCGCGACAGGAGCGTTTCGTACACCATCCGGTAATTGCTGTCGGGGTGATCGGGCGGCACCGCGCGCTCGTCGCCCCAGAAAAAATGGATGCGGCTCCAATCGATCTGGGTGGAAAATTCCAGCGTGGCGAGGAGTGCGTACAGCTCGCGCGGCGTCGAGCCGCCGGACAGCGCGACGGAAAATTTTCCGCGCGCGGCAATCGCCCCGCGCGCGAGCGCGATAAAGCGCGACGCTGCTTCACGCGCGAGCGCGGCGCGATCGGGGACGACGATAATCTCAGGAATGGCGCGGTTGGGTTGCACAGCAGTTGTTGCCGATCCTAATTTAAGATTGTGGATTCGGCAATCCAAGATCTGAAAGCATAAATCTAAAATTGAGTTACGGGTTGTGCCACTTGTGGCTATCCCGCTTGAGCAGGTCGTCGGCGGCGGGCGGACCCCACGTACCCGCCGCGTAATTCGGGAAATCCGGCGGCGGATTATTTTGCCAGTGATCGAGGATCGGCATCAGGAGCGACCACGCCGCTTCCACTTCGTCCTTGCGATTGAACAACGTCGAGTCGCCGCGCATCGTGTCGATCAACAGTGTCTCGTACGCTTCGCCGGGCGCGCTCCCGAACGCGGTCTTGTAATAAAAATCCATCCGCACATCGCGTAATTGGTTCGCCTGTCCCGGTTCTTTCGCGGCGACCTTGAGGTGAATGCCCTCATCCGGCTGGATCCGAATCGCCAGCACGTTTGGCTCGACGCCGGTCGCTGCTTGTTGCGCGAAGAGCGGATGCGGAACGGGCTTGAACATGATGCGAATCTCCGTCGCGCGGTGCGGTAAGCGCTTGCCGGTGCGGAGATAGAACGGCACGCCCGCCCAGCGCCAGTTGTCGATCTCTAATCTCAGCGCGGCGAACGTTTCCGTTTTAGAGTCCTTGGCGACGCGCGGCTCGTCGCGGTAGCCGTTCATATTGTGCCCAGGTCCGTACTGCCCACGCACCGCCATTTGATCGATCACCATCCCCTTCATCTCGCTGACCGCGCGCAGCACCTTGATCTTTTCATCGTGGACGGACGCCGCGTCGAACGAGACCGGCGGTTCCATCGCCGTCAGCGACACGAGTTGCAGCAGGTGCGACTGCATCATGTCACGCAGCGCGCCGGCGCTATCGTAATAGCCGCCGCGATCTTCCACGCCCACCGACTCCGCCGCGGTGATCTGCACGTGATCGACAAAGTTGCGATTCCAGATCGGCTCTAGAATCGTGTTGGCAAAACGGAACGCGAAAATATTCTGCACCGTCTCCTTACCAAGATAGTGATCGATGCGATAGATCTGGCTTTCGTCGAAGACCGAGAGGAGATGGCGATTGAGCTTGTGCGCGCTCATCAGATCGGCGCCAAATGGTTTCTCAACGATGATGCGCGACCAGCCCTTGGACTGGCTATTGAGATGCGCATCGCCTAGCTGCGTAACCAACGGCTCGTAGAATTCCGGCGCGGTGGCGAGATAGAACAATCGATTGCCCGGCGTGCCGCGCGCGGCATCCAATTCGTTTAGGCGTATCGAAAGTGGGTGACAACTATTCGGGTCGGTGAACTCGGCTTGATGGTAGAACAGCCCTGCCGCAAACTTGCTCCAGCGCGCGTCGTCGGTCGGACTGTGACGCGCGTAGAGGCGGATGCTGTCGCGCATCTCGGCGCGGAACTCGTCGTCCGTTTTAGTTCGCCGCGCATAGCCCACCACGGTAAACCCGTCCGGCAATTTGCCGTCGACGTATAAATCGAACAACGCCGGTAGCAACTTGCGGTGCGTCAGATCGCCGGTCGCGCCGAAGATCACGAGAATGCTCGGCGGCGGAATCGGCTGCGTGGTCATGCCAACGCGCAAGGGCGCGAGGGCTTCGGTTTCGTGGTCTTGTATCATGCGTCTTCCTTCCGAGAAACACGATACGCAATACGTATTGCGTGTTGCGTATCACGCATCACTTCTTACGGTTGACACCCTTCTTGCGCGCAACTGGCTTTGTTTCTACCGCCGCCTTCAGCGCCATCGCCAGCTCGTCCAGTTTGACGCCGCGTTTCAAGTGCACGCGCAGCGCGCGGCGTCCGTGACTCTGCAGCGATTGCCAGTCGCCGATGGCTTGCGCGCGTTTGAGCGCGCCAAACGTGTACGATTCGCCCGGGATCGGCGCATCCACGGCGTCGTCCGCGGTGATCTGCAACCCCAGCACGTTGTTCGCGCCACCCTTGTGCAACTGCCCGGTCGAATGGAGAAAGCGCGGACCGTAACCGACCGTTGTCGCAATCTTTAACTGGTTGCGCGCGGCGACGCGCATCGCGCGCAACGCGGCGTTGTTCGCCGGCGCGCGCTCCAGGTACGCCATCAGCGCAAGGTAATCGCCCTTGCGCGCTTGCTGCAAAAACGCGTTCAGCGCGCCGCGCAAATTTTTCGCCGCGCCAATATCCGTGGTCGCGTACACCGCGAACTGTTTGTCCTCGAACAGGGGTTTCTCTGGCGACTGGCGACTGACGACTGACGACTGTCCTTCCAGCACGCGTTTGGTATTATCCTTCGATTCCTGCACGTTCGGCTGATCGAAAGCGTCGATGCCGATGAGCGCGCCGGCAACCGCCACCGCGAATTCCCAGCGGAAGAATTCCGCGCCGATGTCGTACGCGTCGCGCAAGTACAGCCGAATCACCGGCTGCCCGACGCGTTCGAGCGCGCGCAGTTTGTTTTCGATGACAGCGTCTTTCTTTCTGCCGAGTTGCAGATAAACAAAGACACGGTCATTGCCATACGCCGACGGCGCACCCAGCGGCTCGCCGTCCACCGGCACGAGTCCCTTGCCTTCCTTGCCAGTCGATTCGGCGATCAACTGCTCCGCCCACGCGCCAAACGTATCGATGCCGCGCGAGGCGACGAGCGTGATCTTGTCGCGCCCCTTCTGCGCGAGCGTCGCCAGCGCGACGCCGAGCCACAGCCCCGGATTCTTTTCGGCGTCGATATTTGCCGCGCACGCGCGCGCCATCTCGTCCGCGCGCTCGAGCAGTCTGCCGATATCAATGCCCATCACCGCGGCAGGCACGAGACCAAAGTACGATAGCGCGGAGTACCGCCCGCCGATGTCGCCGGGATTCAGAAAGACGCGGCGGAAACCTTTTTCGCGCGCGAGTTTCTCCAAGCCCGATCCCGCGTCGGTGATCGCGATGAAATTCTGCGCGGGCGCTTGCGCGGCAAAGTATTTATAGTGCGACAGCGTTTCGGTCGTGCCGCCGGACTTGCTGGCGATGATGAAGAGCGTTTGCTTTGGCTTGATCTTGCGCTCGAGCGCGCGGATGCTCGCCGGGTCGGTCGTATCGAGCACGTAGAGGCGCGGGAATCCTTTTGCGCTGCCGATGATGTCGCGATTCACCTCGACGCAGAGCGAACTGCCGCCCATTCCGCACAGCACCGCGGACTTGAAGCCGGCTTGCTTGATTTCCGCGGCGAACGCGTTGAGTTCGCCGACGTGCGTTTGCATCTCCGACGCGACGGTGAGCCAGCCAAGCGCGTTGCGGATGATCGCCTGATGCGTCGGCTCAGTCTTCCACAACGCGGCGTCCTTGTTCCACACGCGCGCGGCGACTTGGTTCTGCTCCGCCGCCGCAAGATTTTCGCTCACCGCGTTCAGGTCATCGCCGAGCGACGCGCTCTGGCGCTCCGCGGCTGCCGCGACGATTTTTGTTTCGATGCTTTGCAGGAGCTGATCGAGCGCCTGGTCGAATTTCACAACACCCTCGTCAAGCACTTGCGCGGTCACGGCGTCGAGCGAAATGCCAACCTCGGCAAGGTCTGCCAGGGTTTTCTTCGCGCCGTCCATGTTTTCTTCGATTGTCATCCGCGGCTTGCCGTGATCGCGGAACGCGTCGATCGTTTCGAACGGCAGCGTATTGATCGTATCGGAGCCGATCAGCGTGTCGACGTAGAGCGTATCCGGCAAGTGCGGATTCTTGGTGCTCGTGCTCGCCCACAGCGGACGCTGCACACGCGCGCCTTTCGCTTTGAGCGCGAGGAAACGCGGATCGTCGAAGATTGCCTTGAAGCGGACATAGGCGATCTTTGCATTCGCAATTGCCGTCTTGCTGCCCAGCGCTTCGAGTTTTGCGGACAGGGTGGGGTCGTTCGTCGCTTTCATTTTATCGGCGAGCAACTTGTCCGCCAGCGTATCGATGCGGCTGACGAAGAAACTCGCGACCGACGCGACGCGGTCAATCGGCTTGCCTTCCGCCGCGCGGCGTTCGAGCGCGCGGATGTACGCCCACGCGACC
>JBBIJS010000106.1:0-9701 GCA_037445855.1 Chloroflexota bacterium
GCGATGATCGCGTCCGCCATCTCTTGCGTGCCCACCGCGGTTGGATCGTTGCGGTCCGGTTTCATGTCGTACGTCACGTGCTTGCCTTCGACGATCACTGCCGCGACCGCCTGTTCTAATCGCCGCGCCGCGTCTTCCTCGCCCAAATAGTCCAGCATCATCATCCCGGCGAGAATCAGCGCGGTCGGGTTGACCTTGTTGAACCCCTTGTACTTGGGCGCCGAGCCGTGCACCGCCTCGAACATCGCACTGTGGTCGCCGATGTTGGCGCCGGGTCCCACGCCCAATCCACCGACCAAGCCCGCGCACAGATCGGACAGGATGTCGCCGTAGAGATTGGGGCAAAGCAAAACGTCGTACAATTCCGGTTTTTGCACCAGCTGCATGCACATATTGTCGACGAGCATCTCTTCGTACTGAATCTCCGGGTAACCTTTGGCGATCTCGCGCACCACGTCGTAATACAAGCCGTCGGTGTACTTCATGATGTTCGCCTTGGCAACCGCGGTGATCTTTTTGCGTTTGTGTTTGCGCGCATAGTCAAATCCAAACTGGGCAAAGCGCCGCGTGCCGGTCACCGAAATGGGCTTGATCGAAATGCCGGCATCGTCGTAGATTTGCGCCTTGGGCTGCTTGCTCCGAATCCAGCCGAGCAGCTCTTTCGTCTCCGGCTTGCCCATCTCGAACTCGATGCCCGCGTACAGGTCTTCGGTGTTCTCGCGGATCATGATCAGATCGATATTCTGATACTTGGAGCGCACGCCGGGATACGATTTCGCCGGGCGCACGTTCGCGTACTGCTGGAATTCCTTGCGGATCGCGACGTTCACACTGCGAAAGCCGGTGCCGATCGGCGTGGTGATCGGCGATTTGTACGCGACGTGCGTGCGGCGGATCGATTCGAGCACCGCCTCCGGCAGCGGCGTGCCGTGCGTTGCCATCACGTCGACGCCGGCGTCTTGCACGTCCCAATCGAATTTGACGCCGGTCGCTTCCAGCACGCGCCGCGCGGCTTGCATCAACTCCGGTCCGGTACCGTCGCCGCGAATCAAGGTTACTGCGTGAGCCATTTCTGAAAATCCTCCGTAAGTTTCATTTACGCCGCGTGCGCGCCAGCAGTCCCATCACGATTCCCGCCGCGATGCCAAAGACCAGCGCGCCGCGTTGATCGAAAAGCGTGCGCACATTTCCCTGCACGTCGCGCGCGAACAGCAGTCCGACAAACCCATTCTCGATCTCGACGCGCGGCGCCGCCATCACGAGCGCGCCGCCCTGCTCCACGTGAATCGATTCGCGCGCCAGCATCCACTGCGCGGCGCCGGCTTGCACCTCGACCGTCGTGCCCAGGATCACGCCAGCGCCGGCGGCTTGCAACTCGATCGTCTCGGCTTGCGCCACGCCAATCCCGCCTTGTGTGACCTGAACGGTCTCCGCTTCCACGCGCACGATGCCGCCCTGCTGGACGCTGACCGTATCGGCATTCACCTGCACGATGCCGCCTTGCGTCACGGTGACGCTTTTCGCATCGACCGCGTTCGCGCCGCCCATCGTAATCGCAACACTATCGGCTTTCTTGATGTCGCGCACGCCACCCTGCTGAACGCGCACCTCGCGCGCAGACACGTCGTTCACATTCTCGTTTTCGATTTCGACAAGCGCGCGCTCGAACGTTGTGGTTCCTTTTTTCCGCGGCGCGGCTTTCTTCTTCGCTGGCATGATGCCTCCTCTCGGCAGCCCGTCGTCAGTCGTCAGATGCCCGACGACTGATTACTGACTACTGTCCGCTGTCCACTGGACCTGCGATGGACAGCGCGTAGTTTTCAATCTGCGCGTACTTTTGGACGGCGGCAAGGATTTGTTCCGGCGTAATCGCGCGAATGATGTTCGGATAGCGCTGCAAATAATCGAGACCCAGCTCAAAGAGTTCGATGTCGCCGAGAGTGCCGGCAACGCCATCGTTTGTCTCCAGCCGCAGCGCGAGCGAGCCCGTCACAAAATCTTTCGCTTCGCCCAATTCATCCGGCGTCACCGGCTCTGCGCGCAGCCGTTTGACTTCGGCGACGATCCCTTCGATTGCGCGGTCAAGGTTCTTGGGATTCACGCCCGCGTGCACTGCCCACGGTCCCGCGCCCAAACTCGCTTCGACGCCGCTATACACATAGTACGCCAGACCTTGTTTGTCGCGCACGTTCGCGCCCAGGCGACCGTACAAACCGAGACGTCCGAAAATCAGATCGCCGAGCATCAGCGCGTAGAAATCTGGATCCGTCCGGCGCAACCCCGCATACCCGATCACCACATCCGCCTGCGTCTTGCCCGCCAGCGCGGCGCGCTTCTGCGCGATCTGCTTCAGCCGCGGGGCATCGGCGATGACGTGCTCCGCCGGCTTGCCCTTTGCTTTCCACTTGCCCAGCGTTCGTTCGATCTTCGCGATCGCTTGCTCCGCGCGAAGATCGCCGACCATCACAATCGTCGTCACGTCCGGGCGGAAGTACTGCGCGTGAAATTCGCTCAACTGCGTGAGCGTGAGCCGCTTGACCGTCCGCGCGCTCCCGTCGGACAGGCGATGGTACGGATGCGTCGCGGGATAACACAGCGCGCGAAATTCGCGATACGCCACGTGCTGTGTGTCGTCGTCGGCTTCCTTCAGATCGGCGAGAATCTCCGCGCGCAGTTTCTCTGTCTCGGCGCGCGGAAAGGTTGGATGCAGCAGCACGTCCGCGGCGATATCGAGCAATCGATCAAAGTCTTCGACCAGCGCCTTGCCGCTAAAGCCAATCGTTTCCATTCCCGCGCCGACGCCGAACGAAATGCCAGTGCGGTCCAATTCCTCGTTCAATTTCTGGAATGTGCGCTTGCGTGTACCGCGCTGGAGCGCCGCGGTCGCGAGATGCGCCAGTCCCGCGGTCTTATCGGTATCGTACAAGCCGCCCGCGCGCAGTCTGCCGCGCAACGTCACGGAGGGATTGTTCGGATTGTCTATCACTAAGACGACCAGACCATTATCGAGCGTGACGCGCTGAACGGACTCTGGTGTGATGGGAAGGGTAGGCATTGGATTATCTCCGCGTCCGTTTCGTGGCGCGCGCTTTGGGCGCGCGCTGAACCGCGCCGTCCGTAGGCACGAACCAGCCGACGGTGCGATTGGTCTCAGCCAAATATTTCGCGGCGACGCGCTGCACGTCGGCTTGGGTCACGCTGGCGATTCCGTCGAGGAATGTATCGTACATTTTGTAAGAGGCGACCACTTCCAGCTCACCCAGCCAGTAGCCGCGGTTCATCACGCCGTCGGTCGCGTAAACAAACTGCGCCCGCGCTTGCTTGAGTACCGTGGCAAGTTCCGTGTCGGTCACCGGTTTACTGGCGATCTTTTCGAATTCGTTGAAGATCGCGCGCTCGACTTTTTCCATCGCGATGCCGGGGCTGACCGTCGCGGACACATCGATCGTGCCGGGATCGAGCGTCAGGCGAAAACCGCAATCCACGCCGGTCGCCAAGCCGGTTTCCACCAGCGCGCGATAAAGGCGCGACGAGCGCCCCGGGCTGCCGCCGCCGGAGAAACTCATGCTGCCCACGCCGGTGAGCACGCCGGAGAGAACGAACACCGGAAAGAAATCCGGGTCGCTGGCTTTGGGTCCGTGGTACGTCGCTTGAAAATAACTGGTCGGACCGGGACGGCGCAAGAAGACGCGCCGTTCGCCTTCCTGCGGCGGCTCGACCACCTTGACTTGGGGCACGTCGCGCCCGCGCGGGATCGCGCCAAAAGATTTTTGAATCTTGCCAAGCATTTCATCCGCGCCGAAATCACCTGCCGCGACGATGACCGCGTTGTTCGGAGCGTAAAAAGATTTGTAGTGATTGTAGAGATCGTCCCGCGTCATCGTTTCCAGATCGATCTTCCAGCCCACAGTGTCGTGGTGGTACGGATGAACCTTGAACGCCGCCGCGCCCACTTCCTCGCTCAGCCAAAAGCGCGGATCGTTTTCCGCGCCTTCGCGCTCGGAAATGATCACGGTGCGCTCGCTCGCCACTTCACCGGGATCAAATAACGAATTCACCATCCGGTCAGACTCGATCCGCAGCGAGAGATCGATCCGATCGCTCGGAAAACTTTCAAAGTAGGCGGTGTAATCCGTCCAGGTGAACGCGTTGTCCACGCCGCCGTTGCGATTGACGAGATGCATGATCTCGCCTTTCTTCAGCGTGGGCGTCCCTTTGAACATCATATGCTCGACCCAATGCGAGACGCCGGTGATACCGGGCACCTCGTTGCGCGAGCCGACGCGATACCAAACCCAAAAGGTCGCGACCGGCGCGGTTCGCACCGGCGCGAGCAGAACCATCAAGCCGTTGTCGAGATGTTCTTCGTGGATTTCTTGCGGCATTTACAACTCCTGACGGAAGACCGAAGACGGAAGACGGACTTGTTCCGTCCTCCGTCTTTCGTCTTCCGTCCTCTCTATATTCCCATCACCTTGTTCAGCGCGCGCACCGCGTCGCCTGATTTTTGCAGCGCGGCGGATTCCTCCGCGTTCAATTTCCACTGGACGATCTCTTCAATGCCGCGCGCGCCCAGTTTCACCGGCACGCCGGCGTAGACGCCGTGGATGCCGTACTCGCCTTCGAGGTACGCGATACACGGCAGGATTTTTTTCTTGTCGAATACAATCGCATCGACCATTTCCGCCGCCGCCGCGCTCGGCGCGTAGAACGCTGAGCCGGTCTTGAGCAAATTGACGATTTCCGCGCCGCCGTCGCGCGTACGCTTGACCAGCGCGGCGAGCTTGTCCGCCGGCAGCAATTCCGTCAGCGGCACGCCCGCGACGGTCGTGTAGCGCGGCAGCGGGACCATCTGGTCGCCGTGCGCGCCGAGCACGTACGCGTCCACACTTTGCACCGACACGCCCAGTTCCAGCGCGACGAACGTGCGAAAGCGCGCGCTGTCGAGCACGCCCGCCTGTCCGATCACGCGGTGCTTGGGAAACTTGGTCGTGTGCCACATCAATTGCGTCATCGCATCCACTGGGTTCGTTACGACGATGACGATGGCGTTCGGCGCGTGCTTGGCGATTTGCTCCGCCCAGCCGCCGACGATCTTTTGGTTCGTCAAGATCAAATCGTCGCGGCTCATCCCGGGCTTGCGCGCGATTCCCGCGGTCATGACGACGATATCCGAGTTGGCGATCTTTTCATAGCCCGCGCCGTCTTTGATCGTCACGCCGCTGACGTTCACATCGTAGCCCACGATGGGACCCGCTTCGAGCAAATCCAGCGCTTCGCCTTCGGCGACAAATTCGATCACGTCCGCCAGCACTACATCGGCATAATTCCGTTCGGCTAAGCGCTGGGCTGTGGTTGCCCCAACTTTTCCCGCGCCGACAACGGTGATTTTTCTTCGCATCGATCTCTCCTCTAAAGTAATGTTTGCCGCAGAGAAATACACGGAAGGACACCGCTTAGCTTTCCGGTTCTTCCGTGCGAGTCTGTGGCGATGAACCTGCGCGAAAAAAAGCGAATGGTGCGCGCCATGCGCGCCACTCGCCCGCGCTTCGTCAACGGATCGCTCTATCGTTTGTGAGCATTGTGCCCGTTCTTGGACGCCGAAAGATAGACGACCGGTCCCTGCTCGCCGACATCGGTCCAGTACGGCGTGCCCGCTGGCAGATCGAGGCGATCACCCGGACCGAGGGTGAATTCTTCGCCGCTTTCCGGTAGCCCAACGCGCAAATAGCCGCGCACGACCGCGCGCACTTCGGGATAGTCATGCGTGTGGACCGGATAGACCGTGCCTGCCGGATCCGTCCACTCGGAAACCGTCAGTCCCTCTCCCGTCAAGGCGCTCCGCAGCGCCTCCAGAGACGGCGGTGTCTCTTTCTTCCAACGGGTCAATTGCATTACAGAACCATCCAACTGGATCTTGCTACCGTTGCTCGAGTGCGACGTATTTTTGATCCTTGGGCCCCACGTAGACCGAGTCAGGACGCATGATGCGATTGTCCATCAACTGCTCCATCACATGCGCCGTCCAACCCGCGACGCGGCTGATCGCAAAGATTGGCGTGAACAGATCGATCGGAATCCCGAGGGTGTAGTAAACCGAGGCGGAGTAGAAATCTACGTTGACGTAGATTTCCGGTCGCTCGCGGTGCATCACTTCGCGCATCTTCTCCGACATCTCGACCCACTTGCGATTGTCCGTGTGATCGGCGAGCATCAGCGCGATGCGGCGCAATTGTTCCGCGCGCGGATCGGTCGTCTTGTAGATGCGGTGCCCAAAGCCGGAAATCTTGTGATGATTCGCCAGCTCGTTCTTGACCCACGGCTCCACTTTTGAAACGTCGCCAAGCTGAAGCAGTATCTTCATCACCGCTTCGTTCGCGCCGCCGTGCAGCGGACCCTTCAGCGCGCCGAGCGCGCCGCTGATCGCGGAATACATATCCGATTCGGTCGACGCGATCGAGCGCGCGACGAACGTCGAGGCGTTCAAGCTGTGATCCATATGCAGGATCAGGGCAACGTCAAGAATGTGCGCGGCTTCCTGCGTTGGCTCTTTGCCCGTGAGCATGTACAAAAAGTTTGCCGCGTGCGACAGATCGTTACGCGGCGGAATGGGCTTGCGCCCCTGGCTGATATTGGACCACGCGGCGGTGATGGTCGGCATTTGCGCGGTGAGGCGAATCGATTTGCGGACGTTCGCGGACACGGAATTAGACACGCCGTCGGGATCGTGCAGTCCGAGAATCGAAACGACCGTGCGCAGCACATCCATCGTCGCGGCGTGCTTTGGGAAAAGCTCCATTCCTTCCAACACTTCGTGCGGCAAAGGACGCGCGGCGATCAGTTTCTTCTTCAGCTTCTCGAACAGCTCACGTGAAGGCAGCGTGCCGTACCACAGCAGGTCGACCGTCTCTTCGAACGTGGAATGATCGGCGAGGTCATTGATGTCAAAGCCGCGATAGGTCAGCTTGCCGATCGCGCCTTGCACATCGCTTAATTGAGTTGCGGCGGCGACGATGCCTTCCAGTCCTTTAGCAACTTGCGGCACAGCATTGGGCACAGAACTCATAGCAACTCCTTTAGATCGAAAGTGAACACAGTGTGACCAAAGTCACCGTGGGTGATTATAGCCCCCTCGTCCGGATTTGTCAACGAATCTTCGCGCCGGCGCTCGGCGCTGGCTCCGGAGTTCTCGCCGCGTTCATTTCTTCCGCCTTGACGCGCTGGAGCGCCGCCACCGCCACCTCGATCATCGCCGCGTCCGGCTCGCGCGTCGTCAGCGCTTGCAGCGCGAGACTCGGCTGGACGACGAGCAGGTTCAACAGCGCGTTGTCCTTGTGCGCCGAGCTGAACTTGATCAATTCGTAGCTCAACGCCGCGACGACTGGAACCAGGAGAATGCGCGAGGCGATACGCCAGACAATCGGCGGACGACCGAGCAGCGCGAAGACGAAAATCGAAACAACCACGACGACGAGCAAAAAGCCGGTGCCGCAGCGCGGATGCTCCTTGCTAAAGTGCTGGATCGATTCCGGCGTCAGCGGCGCGCCGGCTTCGTCCGCGGCAATCGTCTTGTGTTCCGCGCCGTGGTACTGAAACACGCGCCGCACATCCGGCATCTGGCTGATCGCCCAGATGTACGCCAGGAAGATCGCCAGCCGAATGACACCTTCGAGGATATTGCTGGCGAGCGACGCGGCGTCCGGGTTGGCAATCCCCGCCGTGAGGAATGGATCGGCGAGACTGACCAGGAACAAGGGTAGCACGAAGAAGAGCGCAACGCCGAATGCCAGCGAAACCGCAAGCGTGCCGAAGGCAACGCCCGCCGGGATGCCCGCCGGCGCGTGCGCGGTGTTATCGGCGGCAGGCGCGGCGGCGCTCGGTTCGCCGGCTTTTTTGGTTTCCTCCGCGACCGCGATGTTCGCGGAGTACATCAGCATCTGAGTGCCGAGAACCAGCGTGTCCCACAGAATGGTCACTGCGCGAAAGAACGGCACTTTGGACCAGCCGCTGCTGTAGATCGCCGTGGCGATCGGCTCGCTCGTGGAAATGATCTTGCCGCTCGGCTCGCGCACGGCGGCGGCAACGAAACGGCGGCCGCGCATCATCACACCCTCGATGAGCGCCTGACCGCCGTAGAGAATTTTGTCACTCACTGGATGACCTCAGGTTGAGATGCAACGATTGTACACGAGAGCGGCGCGGCTGTCAATTCTGTTTTTGCGTTTTGAACTGTTCTGGTTTAGAATCCGCCCACTCACAGGAGCCGCTATGCCGTACCGCGATGCCCTCGCTTTTATTTTCTCGTTCACCAATTTCGAACTCACACCCGCCGGCGATTATTCCTCCAAGACGTTCGATCTGACGCGCACGGAGCGCTTGCTTGCCGCGCTGGGCAATCCGCATCAGCAATTCCGATCCGTCCACGTCGCCGGCACGAAAGGCAAGGGCTCGACCGCCGCGATGATCGAGCGAGTGCTGCGCGCGGCGAACCAGCGCACCGGCTTGTACACGTCGCCGCACCTGCACACGTTCCGCGAGCGCATCCGCGTCGGTGGCGCGATGATTTCAGAGGATGCGGTGATCGCCGGCGTGGAAAAGCTCAAGCCGCTCGCCGCGCAGATTCCGGGCGTGACGACCTTTGAGATCATGACCGCGCTCGCCTTTGACTATTTCCACGCGTGCGGCGTTGAGATCGCGGTGCTGGAAGTTGGACTCGGCGGGCGGCTCGACGCGACGAATGTGGTGACGCCGCTTGTTTCCGTCATTACATCGATCTCGTACGATCACACTGCGATTCTCGGTAACACGCTGGCGCAGATTGCGAGCGAGAAAGCCGGCATCATCAAGCCGAGTGTCCCGGTCGTCGCCTCGCCGCAACAGGATGAAGCGCTCGCGGTGATTCAAGCCACCGCGCGCAAGCAGACCGCGTCGCTCGTCAGCGTCTCGCCCGAACTCGAGTTCCAGGTGGCGGACGCGGATTACCAGCTTTCGCTCGTCGAGCAGAACTTGGGCGGGCAGCATTTCACGCTCACGCGACAAACCGAGACCTTTGACCTCTCGCTTTTCACCCAAGACCTGCGGATCAATTTACTTGGAAAACATCAGCTGACGAATGCGGCAACCGCGCTCGCCGCGCTCTTCGTTCTGCGCGATCAGGGCATCGCCGTTTCCGACGAGGCGCTTCGCGGCGGCCTGGCGAACGTGGAATGGCGCGGACGCTTTGAAATTCTCTCGCGCGATCCATTCATTATCCTCGACGGCGCGCACAACGCCGACTCGGCGCGACGACTGGTCGGGACGCTCGGTGACGTGTTTCCGCATGCGCGGGTGTATTTCATCTTCGGCGCGTCCGGCGACAAGGATATCGCGGGCATGTTCGCGGAACTGCTGCCCGCCGCAACCTCGCTCACCCTCACCCGTTCGCACAATCCGCGTGCGGCGGACACCGCGCGGCTCACTGATCTTGCCGCGAAGTATACCGTAGAGACCACCATCGCGCCTGACCTCACGCGCGCGCTGCGCGACGCGCGACAGCGCGCGAATCGCGAAGACGTCATCTGCGTTACCGGCTCGCTCTTCGTCGTCGCGGAAGCGCGGGCGGCTTGGCTGACGGAGCACGGTGTGGTGGTTGAGAAAGACTAACAGCTATGTTCGCCAATCCGTGGAAAAACCAAAAGAGATTTCAACCAACAGCCACCGAT
>JBBIJS010000107.1:0-5284 GCA_037445855.1 Chloroflexota bacterium
CGCCGACCGCCACGCCGGTTCCGCCGACCGCCACCGCGACGGCGACGCGCCCCGCCGCAACGCGCGCGCCGGCAACCAAGGTCGCCCTCGCGCCCAGTTCGCCGACTCGACCGCCAGAAGTGATCCGCGCGCCGGACACTGCGACGCCAACTATCGAGACATCGATTGGATCAGGATCTGATGTGACGCCGCGCTATGCGCGTCCAGACGCGACCCCGTCGCCCACCTCGCCCATCGACCCGGGGCAGGGCGCGCTGGCGGGCGTGGGCGCGCTGATGATGGTGGGCGGCTTTTTCTCGTTCAGCATCGGTCTCGTCTTGTGGAAAAGGATGAACTGAGGATGCAATTCTTGATCACCGGGGGCGCGGGCTTTCTGGGTACCGCGTTGGCGAATTACCTCGTGGCGCAGGGGCATCAGGTGCGCGCGCTGGATGATTTGAGCGCGGGCGACTCCGCCGCGCTGGATCCGCGCGTCCTCTTTACGCGCGGCGATGTGCGCGATGTGCCGAAACTCTGGACGCTGCTTCGGGGAACTGATTGTGTCTACCACCTTGCCGCGCGCGTCAGCGTGCCGGAATCCGTCTTGTACCCGGTCGAATACAACGCCGTGAACGTCGGCGGCACGGTGGCGTTGATGACCGCGGTGCGCGACGCCGGCGTCAAGCGCGTCATCTTGGCGTCGAGCGGCGCGGCGTACGGACGACAGGAGCAACAGCCGGTACGCGAGGATGCGATCATGCGCCCGGATTCTCCGTACGCCGTCAGCAAACTCGCGTCCGAGTACTATTTGCATTCCATCGGCGCGCTGTGGAAGATCGAAACGGTGGTCTTGCGGATCTTCAACGCGTACGGTCCGCGTCAGCCGCTGCCGCCGTCGCACGCGCCGGTGATCCCGCGCTTTCTGAAGCAAGTGGCGACGGGCGGCTCGGTCGTGATGTTCGGCAAGGGCAAGCAGACCCGCGATTTCGTCTACGTGGCGGACGCGGTGAACGCGTTGTCCGCCGCGGCGACCGCCGAGCGCGTGAGCCGCGCCATTATCAACATCGGCAGCGGACAGGAAGTCAGCATCGCGCAGTTGGTGGATCGGATCGAGCGCGCGGTGGGGCGCGAAGCGCAGCGGTTGTTGAACGCGGAGGAAGAGAGCGGAGTGCCGCGATTGGTGGGCGACATCCGGCTGGCGAGCGAGTTGCTCAAGTGGAAGCCGCTGGTGACACTCGAAGAGGGCTTGAAGTTAATCCTGGCAGAAGACGTGCGCTTTAAGAAATGAGTTGGCGCGCGACGTCCCAGGCGAGTGCCAAGTCGCGCGAATGAACCCGCAGCCAGGTCGCGACATCCTGATCGCACTGCCGCAGCGGGTTCACCGCCAACTCGACGGCAATATCTTTCTCCGCGAGCGCGCTGACCAGTCGATCTAAATCCTCCGGGCTTGAAGGTGGCGTTGTAGCTAACGTGACCCAATCGATAAGAGGTTGATCCATCGCTTGACTCTCTCGGCGATTATACTCTGGCATTAGGTTTTGTTCAATAGGCGCAAATGGATTCCCCTTTTGATCTCTTCGCGGACGCGTTGTGGCAGTACCACGAAACCGGGCGCGCCGACCTGCGCGTGGAACGCGACGACGGCTACCGCGCGCGTGAAGACATCGCGTGGTACTTTACCGCGCCGCGCGATTTTCCGAGCCACGAAAAAGCCGCGCTGAAATTCGCGCGCGGCAACGTGCTCGACCTCGGCTGCGGGGCGGGGCGGCATGCGCTGTACTTGCAGAAACGCGGCGTGCGGGTGACCGCGGTGGACGCGTCGCCGCGCATCGTTGAGCTAGCGCGGACGCGCGGCGTGAAGGACGCGCGCGTCGCGAACGGCTGCGGCGCGCTGCCCTTCCGCGACGGCGAATTCGACACCGTTGTTCTGTTCGGCAACAACCTCGGCATTTGCGGCACGCTGCCGCGCTTCCGCCGGATGCTGCGCGAACTGCACCGCATTACCTCGCCGCGCGGACGGATTCTGGCGACCACGCGCCAGCCCAGCACGACCGATCCGCAGCATCGCAGTTACCTAAGCAAAAATTTGGAGCGTGGGCGAGCGATCGGGCAAATCCACTTGCGGCTTGCGCGCGGGGGCATGCGCGGCGCGTGGTTTGATCTGCTGCTCTTATCGCCGACCGACCTGCTGCAAATCGCGGCGAAAGAAAGATGGGAACTGGCGCACGTGTTCCCGGTCGAAAATTTTGAGCAGGGCTACGCGGTGGTCATGGAGAATCGACGATGACAACAGTCCTGAATTCGATCGAAGCCGAGTTGCTGAAAGACGAAAAAGGATACCTCGCCGATTTGCTTGCCGCGCTGACCGCGTTCAGGAATCCGCCCGAAGAATTGAACGATTTGCGGCAAGCGCTTTTGCAGTTGGATGAATTGTTTTTGATCGTCGTCGCGGGCGAGTTCAACTCCGGCAAGTCGGCGTTGATCAACGCGCTGCTCGGTCAGCGGGTTTTGGCGGAAGGCGTCACGCCGACGACCACCCGTATCACGCTCGTCAAGTACGGCGACGCGATGGAGGAATTGCCGGGCGCGGGCGGCATCGTCGCGCTGGCTTTCCCGCTGGACTTGCTGCGCGAATTAAATTTTGTCGATACGCCCGGCACCAATGCCGTCATCCGCGAACATGAAGAGTTGACCCGCGAGTTTGTGCCGCGCAGCGACCTGGTTCTCTTTGTCACGTCGGCGGACCGCCCCTTCACCGAGAGCGAGCGGCAGTTCCTCGAGCACATTCGCGAGTGGGGCAAGAAAATCGTTTTCGTCATCAACAAGCGCGACGTGCTTGCCGGCGAAAGCGAACTGCGTGAAGTGACCACCTTCGTCGCCGATCACGCCGCGCGGCTTCTCGGCGCGCCGCCGGAGATTTTCGCGGTCTCGGCAAAGCGCGCGCAAGCGGGCGATGAGCCGGGGAGCGGGATGGACGCGCTGCGCGCGTACGTCCAGTCCTGGCTGGATCAATCGGCGCGCTTGCGCGTCAAGTTTGCCAACCCGCTGGGCGTGGCGGAGCAAATCTTGAAACGCGAGGACGCGCGGCTCGCCCAGGAGCGCGATCGGCTGAACTCCGATGTGGAGGTGATGGGCACGGTCGAGCGCGAGATGGCGACCTATGAATTGGAAGTCAAGAACGAATTGCACGCGCGCCTGGCGGAAGTGGATAATGTGCTGCTCCGCCTGCAAGCGCGCGGCGTGGATTTTTTCGATCAAAAGTTTCGGCTGATGAATTTGCCGGACCTCGCACGCGGCGATCGTTTTCGTTCGGCGTTTGAAAGCCAGGTATTGACCGGCGTGTCGGATGAGATCGATCACCATGTTCAAGCGGCGGTAAATTGGTTGGTCGAAAAAGACTTGCGGCATTGGCAGCAGGTCGCCAGTTTTCTGATCCAGCGGCGGACCGCGGTTGCCGATGGACTCGTCGGTCAGGTGTCAACCGATTTTGATATGCGGCGCCAAGCGCTGCTCGACAGCGTCAGCCAGTCCGCGCAGACCGTCGTCAACGGCTACGACGCAGAAGAGGAATCGCGCGAGTTGGGGAATGCCGTGGAGAGTTCGGTCGCGCAGACCGCGCTGGTGGAGGTCGGCGCTATCGGGTTGGGGACGACGATCACGCTGCTGATCAGTTCGAGCGTGGTCGATCTGACCGGCGTCTTGTTCGCTGGCATGATCGCAATTGTCGGTTTCTTCATCATTCCGTTCAAACGGCAGCAAGCCAAGACGCGCTTTCGGGAGAAAATCGAATCGGTGCGCCAGAACTTGAGCCGCGTGCTTACCACGCAATTCAATTCCGAGGCGGATCGTACGATCCATCGGCTGAAGGAAGGCGTCGCGCCGTATTTTCGTTTTGTGCGCGGAGAAAAAGAAAGACTTGGCTCGGTTGACCAAGTCTTGAAGAACGCCGCTGAACGACTCGACGGGTTGCAGGCGCGCGTGGGGCGCGTGTTCGGAAGGTAACCATTCAGTAGGGGCGAGGCATTCGCCAAAAGTAGAGGGTTGGAAAACTTGGTTGGTATATGCCGATCTTGACGAGACGAAATGGCTGATTGGGCGAATGCCTCGCCCCTACGAATCCTCCGGCTTCTCCGCCAGCAGTTTGCGCGCGTCGTCCGCGTGCTCTTTTGAAACCATCACCCGCACCTCGCCCATGCCGTCCACCATCAACGCGTAAACCGTCGAGACGCTTTCGTAGCTCAGGAACGCGGGAATGCCGGCGCTCGCCAATCTGCCCTTGACGACCTCGGCGGCAAGCGGTCCCATTGACGTGTAGACCACGACGAACTCCTCACGCGGTTCCGGTTTCTTCTCCGACATGTTCACTTTCTCCTGGCGTTTCCACGCTCTTCGTCCGCGCTACCGCGCGCGCAAAAAGCAAATAGCCCGTATGCGCGATCATGCGGTCTGCCGGGCGCAGACGGTCGGCGACCGGCTTGTACTGCCGCATCAAAATCTCGATGACTTCGACATCGATCCAGCCGCCGAACGATTCCATCTCGCGCAGCAAATCGCTCAACTGATTCGCGGTCGGCACGAGCGAGCCGAAAAAGCCGCCGCCTTGCAGCGCGGCGTGCGCTTGCGCGAGATACATCCACGGCTCGCGCACGTCGAGGAAGAGCGCGTCCGCGTTGCGCTCGTCAAAGCCGGTGGCAATGTCGCGCTGCTTGAGCTCGACAACCTCTAGCGCGCCGACGCGCTCCAGGTTCTTGCGCGCCAGGTCGAGCATATCGTCGCGTTCTTCGTACGTGTAGATGCGCCCGCCGGGGCGGACGAAACGCGCGAGCGCCAGCGTCAGCCCGCCGCTGCCGGTGCCGGCTTCGATGACGCGCGCGCCGGGGATGATGTTCATCCGCAACACGATATAGCCAATCTCTTTCGGGTAGACGATCTGCGACGCGCGCTTGACGTGCATCACCAAGTCAAACGTGGAGGGTTGTAACAACAAGAAGCGCTGCCCGAGCTGGGTCTTGACCGCGCGACCGAATGGCTGCCCGATGATCGCATCGTGCGGAATGAATCCGCGATGCGTGTGCAGCTGAGCGCCGGGCATCAAGCGAATCAGAAAGCGTTTCTCGTCCGGGGCGAGCATCAGAACCAGATCGTTGGCTTGCGCGATGTTCACGGGTACTCCGGGCTTTTCGACAAGAAGATGGCGAGCAGAATCGATTATAAGCCCGCCGCGCGAATCTGGCAAACGGGGCGCAAGCAGGTGAAGGTTCGTTAACGCGGTTCCTTTGACAAAGCGGCGTGCCCGGAGTATGCT
>JBBIJS010000107.1:5384-9516 GCA_037445855.1 Chloroflexota bacterium
GGTGAAGGTTCGTTAACGCGGTTCCTTTGACAAAGCGGCGTGCCCGGAGTATGCTTTCTAGAACGCTTGCGTATGTTGAATACCTTCGCCATTTTGCAGTAACACTCTTTTCCCCGCGAATCCCGCGAATCTTCGCTAATTCTGTTTTTCGTATTCGCGAGATTCGTGCGCTTCGCGGGAAGGCGAATTGTGACTTGGCTCCTTGCCGATTCAACGAAGGCATAGTATGTTGAAACCAATGAACCCATTGACTGCATCGATTGAAGCGGGACAGCGGATCGAATCGGCGGGGACGCTCGACGAGTTGGCGCGCCGCGTGATCACGCAACTCTGTTCGTTATACCGCTGCGACGCGGCGCTCTTGGTGAGTGTATCTCCCGCAGGAGATGCGCTCTGCTGGGCAAGCTCGCCGTCCGTTCTCCCGGAAATGAGCATCCCCGGTTTGCCCGCGCGCATCGACCAAGGCACACTGGCGGAACGCGCGTTGAAAACCGGGAAAAGCGTTTCGCTTACGGAGCCGCTCCTCGGCGCGAATGGAAGTTCAAAAGCCGCCACGGTCATTGCGGTTCCATTGAAAAAACCAGGCGGTTTTGTGGGCGTGGTTCAGCTGACGGGGGCTAAACTGGGGAGCGCGGAGCCGGGCGCGCTCTTGATGCTCGAATCGCTGGCGGACAAGTATGCGCTGGCGATTTCGAATCTACCCAAGCCGCCGGCTGGCGGACCGGCGCTCGACGAACTCAGGTTGCGATCAGGCAACCGCGAGGCGAATGAGCGACTCCATTTGGAACAGGTCTACGCGTCGACCTACCGCGGGGTGCGCGAGCTGCTCGGGTGCGATACCTTCTTCATCGCCCTGTCCGAACCAGGCGCCGCTACGGGAGAATTTGTCTATCGGATTGAACAGGAGGTCGAGTCGTCGCCTGAACAGTTTAGCTTGGGCGACGGAATGATCGCCTACGTTCTGCATCAGCGCGCCCCGGTCGTTGTTGCCGATGTGATGGAGGAGACGCGCTTCAAGATTCGGCGCTGGGGTGGATCGAAGCAAGTGCGTTCGCTCGTTTGCGTCCCAATGGATCACGCCAGCCGCACGATCGGCGTGCTCTCCGCGCAGCGCTACGCTCCGAATGCGTATACCGAGAAAGACGCCAAGGTGTTGCGCGCGTTTGCCGATCAGGCGGCGCTCACGATTCACAACGCAAGTCTGTTTGCCGAAAGCCAGCGCAAGGTCGAACAACTCGCCGTGCTCAATCAGGTGGCGCGGATTGTCAGTTCCACGATCGAAATCAGCCGTTTGCTGGAGTTGATCTATGGCGAGGTGCGCCGAATCCTGGCGGCGGACTCGTACTATGTCGCGGTGATCGATCAGGAAAAGCAGACGCTCTCGATTGAAGTGATGGTGGATGAGGAAGAACGCTTTGAGCGGACCGTACTGCCGGTCGGAGATGATCTGGCGAGTCTCGTCGTCCGCCAGCGCGCGCCGTTGCGGCTGGGAAACGTTGCCGAGCAAGCGCCGCGGCTTGGCGCTACGCCGTCCCGGCTGGGCAAGCCGAAATCGTCCGTTTCCTGGCTGGGCGTGCCGATGGCGACCTCGGAGCATTTGCTGGGCTTGCTTGCCGTCGGAAGTTATCGAGTCGATGCGTTTGATGAGAGCGACCAGGAAATCCTGCAGAGCGTCGCGACGCAGGCGGCGATTGCGATCGACAACGCGCGTCATCACGCGGAAGTTGAATGGCAGGCGCAGCACGATAGTTTGACCGACGCCCTCAACCACGGCTATTTTCTGGTGCGGCTACGCGAGGAAGTGGAACGCGCCGAAAAATCTCAATCGTTGCTTTCGTTGATCATGCTGGACATCGATCATTTCAAACAATACAACGATTCCTTCGGCCACCTGTCTGGCGATACGATCCTGCGCGGGATCGTCCAAGTGGCGGCTCGGATCGTCAAGAATACCGATCTGGTGGGGCGCTGGGGCGGGGAGGAATTTGTCCTCGCGTTGCCGGGCTGCGACAAGGCGAGGGCGCGGCAGGTCGCCGAGCGAATTCGGAAAATGCTTAGCGAAGTGAAACTGGAAGGCAGCCAGGGGCGCGCGGTGCCCGTGCCGACGGTGAGCCAAGGCATCGCCACGTTTCCGGAGGACGCGCAAAGTCCGTTCGCGCTGGTCGATCTGGCGGACGTTTGTCTATACAAAGCCAAAGCGCGGGGGCGCGATCAGATCAGTGTTGCCGGGGAGGGTGAAGAGAGGAAAGAGGAAAGATGAAAGAGGAGAGCATGCCGCCTCTCATCTCTCCTCTTTCATCTTTTGATCAGCGGTCGCGTTTGTAAAAGCAGAATCTTGTCGCCGACACGACACCACTCGATATCTTGGGGCGATTCGAAATGCGCTTCGATCTTTTCGCCGAGCGCGGCGAGGGCGACGACCTGTTCATCGCGCAGGCACGCGCGCTCTTGTCGATCGGCGGGCAGCACGAGGGTCTGAATGCCGCCCTCCGGCGCGGGCACATCCATCACGCTCTTACTGGCGACCACACGCTCTTGAATCGTGTGGTCGACTTTTTGTGCCACAAAGTGATCCGGTTTCCAGCGCGCGGCGATCACCGCTTCGCCCAAGCCCCAGGTCGCATCGATGTGAATCTCGCCCGCGGCGCCGGTCAACGGATTCGCGGTAAACATTACGCCCGCGGCGTCCGCGGCGATCATCGGCTGAATGACCACCGCCATCGTCACTTGACCCTGATCGATTTTCTTGCGGTTGCGGAAATAGATCGCACGCGAATTCCACGGCGACGACCAGCATCGGCGGACGTGCTCGAGCACGTTGTTCGCGCGCACCGCGAGGAACGCTTGCTGCAAGCCGGACGCTGCCGGGTTTGGCACATCTTCGACGACGCGCGAGGCGCGCACTGCGAAGAGCGCGCTGGGTTTGAGCGCGTCGAGCGCGGTTTGAATTTCCTGCGTGATCGCCGGCGTGATCGCTGCGCCTTCGATCCACCTACGGATTTCTTCCGCGGCATCTTCCAACTCCACGGGATCGTCGATCTCGGTCTGGGCAAGCCGCGCGGCGATCTTCGCCTCGATCGCGTGCGCGCCCAGCGTGTCGCGATACGCCGCGGCGGTGATGCACGCCCCGCGCGGCACATCGAATCCTGCGGCGATCAATTCGCCGAGGCGCGCGGCTTTATCGCCGACCAGCGCATGATCGGTTAGTTTGATCTCAGCGAGCGAGCGGACGTAAGACAAGGGATGCTCCCAAACGTTGGAACGTTCTAATGGTTCTCCGCCAACGCGAGTTTGCGCGTGCGTGACATGTTCTTGATGGCGATCTCGCGGCGCATCGCCGCGCGACGGGAGGGGAGGCGTTCGTGGTAGACGAGCGTCACCGGGCGGCGCGCGCGGGTGTAGCGCGCACCGCTGCCGCGTTCGTGCATCCGGACGCGCCGCGCGACGTCAAAGGTCCAGCCGGTGTAAAGCGTTCCATCGGAACAGCGGAGGAGATAAACAAATGCCGCGCGGCGCATCATCCAGACGGTGATTTAGCGGGAGAGCAAATCGCCCGCGCGCGATTCGAAAGCATAGTCCAGCGTCAACGTATAGTCCGTCGCATGTCCAGGGGTCGAACCCCCTTTGCCGCTCAGCCCGCGCAGGTCGCCCGTCCCCGAACCCGGCACGACGCTCAACGCGGTTCTTGAAACTCCTCCCGTATACGTGCCGGTGTGCTCGAGCACGAAACTCCCCGCGCGACCGCCGAGCTGCCCGGTGATTCGTTCAAGCCCGACGAAGTTTGCCGTACCATCTTCGCGGTAGAACATTAGGTACTCGACAGTCCCTTCGCCTTCGAGGTCTCCCTGGATCGACCGCACCACTTTGGCGCGCGTGAGTTTGGTTCCGCCCGCGATTTGATCGTAGGGCGTTTCGTCCCAAGTCCTGATCTGAAACGTTGCTGAGGCATGCTTTAACATGGGCACTCCTTTTCGGCTGAGCGAAACGAACATCCGAATGAATTGCCACGCACCAGGTCGAACGTGCGCTGTGTCTGAGGCGGGAGTGGATGGGAGTCGAACCCACCAGAGTCGATTTAACGCCTCTCAACGGTTTTGAAGACCGCGGACCCCACCGGGAATCAACCACCCCC
>JBBIJS010000108.1:0-9516 GCA_037445855.1 Chloroflexota bacterium
GCGTTTCTCGCGGTGCTGTGGCGGTACAATCCCGTCAGTATTGTGCTGGCAGCCCTGCCTCTGCTGGTGGTGCGTAATTCGCACAAGGTTGCGATTGATCTGCAAGGTCAGACGCAGGATGCGCTCCGCGCGCTCGTTCGCGTGATCGACGAGCGCGACCATCATACGCTGGATCACTCGGAGCGCGTATCGAACTACGCGCGGCTGATGGCTCAGGCGCTCAATTTGCCGCAAGAGGAAATCGAAATCATCGCGCCGGCGGCTTTGATGCACGACCTCGGGAAGGTCGGCATGGCGGACGACGTGCTGTTCAATCCAAAATCGTTGAACACAGAAGAACGAAAGCACGCGCAACAACACGCCGAAGTGGGCGCGATGCTCCTTTCGAAATTTCCCCTCTTTCAGAGAGGCGCGGCGCTCGTGCGGTACCATCACGAACGCTACGACGGAACGGGTTACCCCGTGGGCTTGAAAGGGGATGAGATACCCATTGGCGCGCGGATCATTTCCGTTGCCGATTCCTACCAGGCGATGACGGAGGATCGCCCGTATCGCCGCGCGATGACGCAGGATGAAGCGATTGCCCAGCTGCTTCAGGGGAGTGGATCTCAATTTGATCCGCAGGTCGTGCAAGTGTTCGTCCCAATTCTACGCGGCGAACCTGAAAAAATTCCGGTTTCGATGGCGATGCCACGGCTGGCGGAGGTTTGAGAGCAGCCGATGATCATTCTCGTCGTCCTCATCGCTTCAATCGTCGTCGCGCTGTTGCGTGGCGGCAAACTCGGCAACCTGGCGACCTTGAACCTTCGGTGGCGCGGCGTCATCATCCTCGGTTTTCTGATTCAAGTCCTGATCTTTTCTTCATTCTGGCAAAACAACGGCGAGACGCGGGCAGTGACGCCGTTTGCCTATATCGCTTCGCTCTGCCTCCTCGTCGTCGCGCTGGCGGCGAACCGCCATATTCCCGGCGTTCTGCTGATTACGTTTGGATTCCTCCTGAACTTTATCGCCATCGCGGTGAACGGCGGCTACATGCCGGCTTTGTATTCTGCGATGCAAAGCACCGCGCTCTCACCGCTTCAGCCGGGTCAGGTCTCGAGTAATTCGATTGGGATGGGCTCCGGGACGCGTCTGCCGTTTCTGGGCGACGTCTTTGCGATTCCGCGCGGCATTCCTTTCTCGAATGTTTTCAGCATGGGCGATGTCTTGATCGCGATCGGCGCGGTCTACTTGATCCAGCGAGTGTTGGTCGACTCTCCCCCGCGAACTTTGCCCCGTTAATGTGGAACGATATCAAAAGCCGTGCGGAGATCCATGGATCTCCGCACGGCTTTCCGGTGGTGTCCGTGTTACAGTTGCGACGTGCAACTGGGGCACCGCGTCGCCTTGAGCGGGATGGCTGAAAAGCAAAAGGGGCAATCCTTGGTCGTTGGCGCGGCGGGCGCCGGCGCGGGCTGGGCGGTCAGCTGGTTCATCGCGCGGATGAGCAGGAAGAGCACGAACGCGACGATGATGAAATTGATGAGCGTGTTGATGAACAAGCCGTAGTTGATGGTGGGTGCGCCGGCTTTTTGAGCGTCGGCTAAGGAGGCAAACCCCTTACCCGACAAGTCGACGTACAGACTCGCAAAGTCCACCTTGCCCAAAATCAATCCGATGGGCGGCATGATAATGTCCTTGACCAGCGAAGACACAATCGCGCCGAACGCGCCGCCGATGATAAATCCGACGGCAAGGTCGATCACGTTCCCGCGCATCGCAAACTTTTTGAATTCTTCCAGCATGACTCCTCCTTGAGGAATGATTTTTTGACCGTACCCATCGAGCGTGATATACTCTTTTTGGGTCAGGTCGTGGCGCCGTTGTGCCCAGATTATAGCATATCCTGATTCTAAAGGTCAATCGGTTGGAGAAAATGCGTCGAAGGTTTCCCGGGATTGCCGCATTGATGCTGGTCTGTGTGATCGGATGCGCCGCGCCGAACGCAGGTCCCGTCTCGATCCGCGTTGGCTATTTTCCGAATATCACGCACGCGCAAGCGGTCATCGGCATTGCCGATGGGACATTCGCGCGCGCGCTCGGCGACGCGGTCAAGATCGACGCGAAAGTGTTCAGCGCCGGACCATCCGCGATCGAGGCGATGTTCGCCGGGCAGCTCGACCTGGCGTACATCGGGCCGAATCCGGCGATCAATGGCTATGTCAAATCGAAAGGCGCGGCGCTGCGGATCGTCGCCGGCGCGACGAGCGGGGGCGCGGTGCTGGTCGTCCGCGGCGACGCGGGCATCAACGCGGCGGCGGATTTTCGCGGCAAGAAGATCGCCAGTCCGCAGCTCGGCAACACGCAGGATGTCGCGCTGCGCGCCTGGCTGCTGAAGCAGGGGTTCAAGCTCAAAGAGCAGGGCGGCGATACGCAGGTGATTCCGACGGCGAATGCGGATATTCTGACGCTCTTCCTCAAGAAGGAAATCGACGCGGCGTGGGTGCCGGAACCCTGGGGCGCGCGGCTGGTGCGTGAAGCCGGCGGCAAGATTTTTCTCGACGAGCGCGATCTCTGGGACAAGGGCGAGTTCTCCACGGCGTGCGTCATCGTCAGCACGAAATTCTTGAATGAGCATCCCGACTTGGTCAAGCAGTGGCTCGCCGCGCACGTTGAACTGACGCAGCGCATCAACGCCGATCCGGCGGCGGCGAAACAGAAACTGAACAGCGAGATCGAGCGGCTGACCGGCAAGGCGCTCGCGGCGGCGGTGTTGGACGACGCGTGGTCGCGGCAAACTGTGACGTACGATCCTATCCGCGCGTCGCTCACCGGTTCTGCCGATGCCGCGTTCAAGTTGGGTTTCCTCGGCGACACGCCGCCCGACCTGACCGGCATTTACGATTTGACGCTGCTCGATCAGGCGCTGAAGGAAAAAGGCGCGGTGGATATTCCGTAGGGGCGATCCTGCGTGATCGCCTGTGATGGGCAGCCACCCAGGGCTGCCCCTACGCACCAATGGAGAATGAGAATTGAAACTCGAAATTCGCGGCGTCACCAAAACATTTTACAGCAAAAGCGGCGCGCTGACCGCGCTCGAACCCATCGACCTCGACGTTGCCGCCGGCGAATTTGTCTGCCTGCTCGGTCCGTCCGGCTGCGGCAAGTCCACGCTTCTCAACATCATCGCCGGTCTCGACAAGCCAACGAGCGGACAGGTGCGTATGGATGGGCAGGCTGTGAGCCGCACGGGCACGGATCGCGTGATGATCTTCCAGAACGCCGCGCTTTTCCCGTGGCTGAGCGTCTTCGACAACGTCAAGTTCGGTTTGAACATGCTTGGCGTCGCCAAGCCAGAACGCCAAATCATCGCGCGCAAATTCCTCCGCATGGTGCACCTTAGCGATTTTGAGCAGGCGTACGTGCACGAATTGTCCGGCGGAATGAAACAACGAGTTGCCATTGCGCGCGCGCTCGCGCTGAACCCGGACGTGCTGCTGATGGACGAGCCGTTCGGCGCGCTCGACGCGCAGACGCGCGATATTTTGCACGACGAATTGCAGACGATTTGGACGGACACGCGCAAGACGGTTCTGTTCGTCACGCACAACGTCCGCGAAGCCATCGTGCTTGGCGACCGCGTCGTGGTCTTTTCCGCGCGCCCCGGCAGGATCAAACAGACCTTCACGGTCGACCTGCCGCGCCCGCGTCAGATCGAAAGTTACGCGGTGGTCGATCTGGCGCGGGAGATTATGGCGGTGCTGCGCGACGATGTGCTGTCCAGCGAGCGCGGGATCGAACAAGCGGTGTTGGCGCATAATCTGGACGCGCAGATCGAGGATGGGATGCGCGCGTCGTTTCGCGAGGTGGGCGATGATGTCCTCTAAGCCATTCGTTCGACGCGGCGTTGTGCGCCGGATCGTTTTCTTCAGCGCTCTGCTCGCGGTCTGGCAGGCATTGGCGTTGATCGGACTCTGGCCCGAATACATTCTTCCGTCGCCGCTCAGCGTGGCGCAGACGCTGGCGCGCGGTTTTCGGAATGGCACGTTTTTCATCGGCATCGCGGTCAGCATGGAGCGCGTCCTGATCGGCTTTGGTATTTCCGCGGCAGCGGGGATGGCGCTCGGCTTGGCGCTGGGACGCAGCCGCGCGCTGGACGAAACGCTGGGATCGCTCGTCCTGGGCTTGCAAACGCTGCCGAGCATCTGCTGGCTGCCGCTCGCGCTGCTCTGGTTCGGCTTGAGCGAGACGGCGATTCTGTTCGTCGTCGTGATGGGCGCGCTGCTCTCCATTACGCTGGCGACCGAAGCCGGCGTGAAGAACACGCCGCCGCTTTATTTGCGCGCGGCGCGTAATCTCGGCGCAAGCGGATGGCGATTGTACGCGCTGGTGATTCTGCCCGCGGCGCTGCCGGCGATCATCACGGGAATGAAACTCGGCTGGTCGTTCGCGTGGCGGTCGCTGATGGCGGGCGAGTTGCTCTATGTGAGTCTCGGACTGGGACAATTGTTGAATGTCGGACGCGAACTGAACGATATGAGCCAGGTCATCGCGGTGATGCTGGTCATCATCGCGATCGGGTTGGCGGTGGACCGCTTGATCTTTGCGCCGCTCGAGTCGCGCGTGCGCGAGCGCTGGGGCTTGGTCAGCTAGTCGGTTCGTCGATCGTCCGCGGTTGTCCGATTGAATTAACCTGGAATGAATTTGGCAAGCCCGCTGCCCCCAGACGCGGTATAATCAGATCGAAGGGGATGTGCCATGCTAACACCAGCGGTAAAAGATCCGATCGAACTGCGGACAATTCAAGGAGATCGCCCGGTGGAACCAAGTCCCCAAGCCATTGATTGCGAAACGCTCTTGAAATCGCTGATCTTTATGGCGGACGGCGTCGCCGCGACGATTGGCGACAACGGTGCGCGGGCGACGATGCGTTTGGCGGGACACCGCGCCGCGGTGAGTTTGCTGGAGGCGTTGCCGCTGGAGCTTGGGGTCAAGGTGGCGCTCCAGCGCGTGGGTCCGGTGATGAAGGAACTTGGTTTCGTCGGCGACATCACTTTCGATGATGAAACGCGCGTCGCCGTCTCCGGCAACGCGATCGTCATCATGCTGCGATGTCTCGGACTGGAGCCGCAACGCCATCCGGCGTGCTACTATCCGATCGGTCTGTTCGAGGGTTTCGTTCAGGTCTTGAGCAAGACGCGCGTCTCGATCGTCCGCCAAGAATTCAAGGACGACGCGGAAATCTGGACGCTGCTGGAATAAATCAGCCCCGAGCCAAATGGCATCGGGGCTTGTCTCATTCCTCTGTTGGCTCGATCACCGCGGGCGCGCGTGCGTTTGAGCGGTGCAGGCAACGTGTTACTTGGGAAGTTGAATGGGCGTCGAAAAGACGTACGGTAGTTTGGTTGGTTCTTCGATCCCGCTGGTCGGGAGCGGCGTCACCGGCAGCAGGGTGGGGATCGGCGTTCGCGTGGGTGTTTCGGTTGGCGTGCGCGTCCGCGTTGGCGTTCGGCTAGGCGACGCGGTTTCAATCGCCGTAGGTTCCGCCGTCGCCGTCGGAGCGACCCCGGGCGCTGCGGTTGGCTCGGTGGCGACGTAGACGCCGAGAATGAGACAGAGGCAAAAGACGAGCAGAAGGAATCCGTCGGCGATGACGGCGAGCTGAAGCAATTTTCTTTCCCGCATTGCGACAGTATACCGCAATCGCGCGGATAAAAAAAGTGGGCGCGATCAAAGGCAGAATCTAATTCCGACTAGAGTCCAAACCCGATGCTGCAACCATTGCAAGTGCTGATCGTGGCTGACCCGCCGAGCGCGGAGCGGCTGCTGTCCGAACTGCGCCGCGCCGGCTTTGAGCCGGCGATCACGCGCGTCGATTCCGAGCCGGACTATGTGGCGCGCCTCGCGTCTCCATGCGATGCGATTCTCACCGACGATGACTTGCCGCCCTTGCGCGCGTCGCGCGCGCTCCAGTTGATGCACGCGCGGTCAATCGACCTCCCGTTCATTTTCATCGCCGACCACATGGACGGCGAACAAGTGGCAGAACTCCTCAAGCAGGGCGCGACGGACTATGTACCCAAGGAGCGCATCGAGCGGCTGGGTCACGCGGTCCAGCGCGCGCGGCGGGAACATTCCAAGTATGCGCGGCGTCAAGACGCGCTGATGGCTTCGCAAGGCGTTGCGCGGAATATCATCGACAGTTCTCTGGATATGATTATTGCGGTCGATCAAGATCGGAAGATCGTGGTATTCAATCGCGCCGCCGAGGAGACGTTTGGGTACCGCCGCGACGAGGTCTTGAACAAAAGCGCGGACATTCTGTACGCCGATCCACCCGTCGGCGCGACGATCCACGAAAGGACGGCATCCCAGGGACGCTCAGTCCAGCAAGTTTACAACCGGCGGAAGAATGGCGAGGTGTTTCCGAGTTATCTGGCTGCCTCGGTCCTGACCGACGCGCGCGGCAAGCCGATTGGCTTGATGGGAATCTCGCGCGATATTTCCGAGCTGCTGCGCGCCGAGCAAGAACTGGAGCGCCGCGCGAACGAGTTCTCCGCGCTCTACGAAACCACGCGCGATCTGGCGACGCAATATCATTTGCCCACCTTGCTCAAGACCATCGTCGAACGCGCGACGACGTTGCTCAATGCGCCGGGCGGCGGCATCTACCTGTTTGATCGGGAACGCAGCGACCTTCACTTCGAAGCGGCGAAGGGCGCGCACAACCCGGCGGCGGGGACGCGGCTCGCGCTGGGCGAAGGACTGGCGGGACGCGTCGCGCAGACGCGGCAGCCGCTGATCGTGGCGGACTACCGTTCGTCCGAGTACCGCTCGCCGCGCTACGAAGGCATGCCGATCGCGGCGGTCGTCGAAGTGCCGATGCTGTACGGCGGAGAATTGATCGGCGTCTTGGTGGTCGATGAAACCGAGACCGCCACGCGCAAATTCACTGAAGCGGACACGCGGCTGTTGGATCTTTTCGCGACCCACGCGGCGAGCGCGGTGCATAACGCGACCTTGTTCGAGCAGGTGCGCACGAGCCGCGAGCGCTTGCAAACGCTCTCGAATAGTCTGATCCGCGCGCAGGAGATGGAGCGCCGCAGCATCGCGCGCGAATTGCACGATGAAATTGGGCAGGTGCTGACCGGCGTGCAGCTCAACGCGCAGGCGATCGAGTCTTTTCTGGCCGATGCTTCCGCGCGCGCGCGGCTGCACGAGAATATGGCGGCGATCGAGAATGTGATGCATCAGGTGCGCGATCTTTCCCTCGCGCTGCGTCCCTCGGTGCTCGACGATTTCGGGCTGGTTGCCGCGCTGAAATGGTTGGTCAGCCGTCAGCCGCACGCGGCGGGGCAGGAGATTCAGTTCACCGCGGATCCCGTTGAGCCGCGGCTCAACGCCGATATTGAGACCGTGTGCTTTCGCGTCGCGCAGGAGGCGTTGACGAACGCGATCAAGCACGCCCACGCGTCGCGGGTTTCGATCGAATTGAAAAAACGCGCGAAGGAGCTGGAGCTGCTCATCCACGATGACGGCGTCGGGTTCGACGTGGAGCGCGCAGTGAAACACGCCACCGCCGGCGCGAGTCTGGGACTTGTGGGGATGTACGAGCGCGTCGTCCTCATCGGAGGGCGGGTCGATATCGAATCCTTGCCGGGGCAGGGAACCCGCGTCCGCGCGCGCATCCCGGTCTCGACGCGCGGCACGTTTGTCGAGCGGCGCAGACGCCGGAGGGAATCGCAATGAAACCAATCCGTATTCTACTGGCAGACGATCATGCGCTCGTCCGCGCCGGGATTCGCGGTCTGCTCCAAAAGATCGCCAACGTCGAGGTGATCGCGGAAGCGGAAAATGGGCTAGAGGCATTGCAGTTGATCAAAAGACTAAAGCCGGACATTGCGTTCTTGGATATTGCCATGCCGGAGCTGGACGGACTCACCGCGGCGGCGCGCGTGGCGAAAGATTTTCCCAGCGTGCGCGTCATCATCCTTTCCATGCATTCCGATCAAGAATATGTTCTCCGCGCGCTGCGCGCGGGCGCCAAGGGCTATTTGTTGAAAGGCGCGCGCAGCTCCGAACTCGAACTGGCGGTTCTGGCGGTCGCGCGCGGCGAAACGTATCTGAGTCCCGCCGCGTCGGTGCACGTCGTCGATGATGTCGTCCGCCGTGGGAGCGCCGAGCCGGGTCCGCTCGATCGGCTGACGCCGCGCCAACGCCAGGTGCTGCAGTTGATCGCCGAAGGGAACACGCGCAAAGAGATCGCGCAAAAGCTACAGGTCAGCGCGAAAACGGTCGACACCTTTCGCGCCCAGTTGATGGAAGAATTGAACATTCACGACGTTGCCGGTCTGGTGCGCTTCGCCATCAGCGCGGGTTTGATCTCGGCAGACGATTCCGCATCGCACGACCGCGTTTGATCGATCGCCCTCTGCAATTTGCTCCGCCCCTCCGCGCGCAAGTTAACGCCGTTTAACCTTCTCGGCATTGTCCCTATTCCTCCTCGGTGTTTTACTGACCTCTTTGCAACGATTCCCGATTGTTTGACGGCGCTATGAGATTTACACTTTTTTCGTCTTCAGAAGAGACTGGTTGAAAAAGGCAAACCCATCGAGAGGTGGGGACGCAAAGCCACGGGTCCTCTGTAGAATGTCAGGACAGCCGGGTTGCCAACTCAGCAACATTGCAACATTCGCCCGATTGAGAACGATGGGCTAGAGCAAGCGCTTGCTGATGTGTGCGACCCGAGTTCGGTACGAATCGCTGTCGATGTTCCGCAGAGGGCTTTTTTTGTGACCATGACCTTGCGGAGAGACAGCCACAGTACATCACAGATTTGAGGAGAAGGCGTTCTCCAACGCCGTCTATGTCACGGAAATCGCTTGGTTTTGGCACTGCCGCGCTAGAGAGCGCTGGCTCCTCGCCCAAATCTGTGATGTACTGAGCCAGGGCATTATCGATCAGAACTCGATCAACCAATAATTTCCAAAGAGGAGGATTTGATGTTCAAGCAAAAACTTGCAAACTCGAAGGCGCTGCGATGGGGCATTCTGTTGGTGGTGGTGCTGGTGTTGCTGGTGACGACGTTTGTCGTCGTGAACGCTTGGCTCGCGCCCAGCCATCAGGTCGCAGCCGCGCCGGTTTTCAGCACCTGCGCCCCGGGTCCTGCGTATGGGAGTTCGCCTGCCGCACCAACATCGTCAAGACTGCTGACGCCGCTCTGTCCGCCATTGATTCAGTCATTAGGAAGCTGGGGGGGCTAGCGGCTTCGCTGAGCCAATGATTGTCCGGTATACGACTATCTCAAATAGACGAGGATTCAAATGTCGAAGAAACGAAGCTCGGTGAATTGGGGAAAAGGGGTCTGTGTTTAGAAATGGCTAATCTCCATAACAGGTCTTGCCCTGATCGCGCAGCTGCGACCGCCAACCCGGGAGTGTCGCAATATAGTAACCGTTCAGTAGGGGCGAGGCATTCGCACCATCAGCTATTTCATCTGGCACGGTCAGCATATACCGACCAACTTTTCCAGCACTC
>JBBIJS010000109.1:0-3421 GCA_037445855.1 Chloroflexota bacterium
TCAGATAGAAATGCGGATAGCCGCCTTTCTCCGCCGATTGCGCGTCCCACGTCACCAGCAGCGGATCGCGTTCGACCGACGCGCCGTCGAGCGTGTAGAGGTGGATCGAATCGCGCGTCAGCGCGGCGATCTCGCCGTCTTCGATCAGCACGACGCGTTTGGTGTGCGGCAAGAGCGCGGGAATGTCGGACGCGATGAAATTCTCGCCGCTGCCCATTCCGACGACGAGCGGCGAAAAGTGCCGCGCGCCGATGAGCAGTTCCGGGTTCGCTTGATCGATGACGCCGATGCCATAGGTGCCGCGCACCTGCTTGAGCGCGCGCTGCGCCGCGCCGACGAGCGCAAGCGCGCCTTCGTCCCTCGCCCCTCGCAGTTCGTCCTCGATCAGATGCGCGAGAACCTCGGTGTCCGTTTCCGTCACGAACTTGTGCCCGCGCGCGCGCAGCACCTCGCGCAGCTCCGCGTAGTTTTCGATGATGCCGTTGTGCACGACGACGAGGCGTCCGGTGCAGTCCGCGTGCGGGTGCGCGTTCGTATCGTTCGGCGCGCCGTGCGTCGCCCAGCGCGTGTGCCCCAGCCCGAGCTGACCGGCGGGCGCGTGATCGCCGAGCGCATCGATCAACTTTTTGAGTTTGCCTTCGCTTTTGCGGATTTCGATCTTGCCGCCGGGTGTGCGAATGGCGATGCCGGCAGAATCATAGCCGCGGTACTCAAGCCGCCGCAACCCGTCAAGCAGAATCGGGCTCGCGTCGCGCAAGCCCACGTATCCAACAATGCCGCACATTGGGGGATTCCCTCCTGAGGAATTTGAGTGGCGAGAGGCGGGGGGCGAAAACAAAAATCGGTTTTCGCAACTCGCCCCTCGCAATTCGCATTTCGCTTGCCACCTCGCGCGCTCTTGTCCCACCGATCACTCGATGGTTTTGCTAGCGCGATACTTTTCTGGAGGGAAAGAAATAAAGAACGTGGCTGTTCTTGGAGGCATCCGCTGATCTTTCGATTTTCGCCGGCGGGTCGCCGGCTTGGCTCTGCCTCGCGGCAGAGAACCTCCGTCCTCGTCAACAAGTGCTCGTGTCATTGCGAGGAACGCCGTTAGTGACGAAGCAATCTCTGCAATGTTTGGGGATTGCTTCGCCGCTACGCGGCTCGCAATGACAAGCCCTTGTCCATGCGCTGTTCTTCCCCGAAATAATTATTCTATTGCTTCAACCGGTTACCACCTCCTTCTTGCTCGCAACCATTTGCGCCGCCGAGTCCGCCGCGCGGTACGGCTGCAGGTACTGCGTCGCCCGCGTTTTGCCGGCGTAGTAGCCGTGCATTTCGGGCGGCATCATATCGGCGATACAAAACATCAGCTCATCCGCCATCTGTCCCACGCGTTCGCGCGTCGGCTTGGTTGTCGCGACTTGCGGCAGCACCGGCTCGCCGACGGAGAACCACATTGGCGTGCGGCGCAGGCGCGTCAGGTTTTTCCAAAACGCTTTGCCGCCCCAGACCGCCACCGGCAAGATCGGCGCGCCGGTGCGAAGCGACAACATGATCGCGCCCTCGCGGCCCTGCTGCAACGCGCCCAACTCGCTGCGATGTCCTTCCGGCGCCATCACCATCGCGTTGCCGGCGAGCAACACGCGCAGCGCGGTTTTGAACGCGCTCATATCCGTCTCGCCGCGCCGCACCGGGAACGCGCCGTACCACTTGATCCACCAGCCAATCACCGGGATGCTGAACGCCTCGCTCTTCGCCATCGGAATGACGTCGCGCGGAATATTCACGCCGGCAAGCAGCGGATCGAGAAAGCTGCTGTGGCTGATCGCCACGATGAGCGCGCCGTCGCGCGGCGCCTGCTCCAGCCCGCGCACTTGGACGCGCAGGAGAACGCGGAACAGATTCCGCATGAACCAGTTGCCAAAATAATAGAACCCCGGTCGAGTCCGCTTCATGATCCTCGCACGAATCCTGCTCACCGCGTCAATCGACGCGCGATTTTTCCGTGACCGCTTGCCCGACCCGCGCCATCACATCCGTCACCGATAGCCCGGTCGAATCGATGTACGCCGCGTCGTCCGCTTGCTTCAGCGGCGCGACCGAACGCGACGAATCGATCTGATCGCGGCGCTGGATCTCGCGCAGCACGGCGGCGTACTCCACCGGCTCGCCGCGCTGCACGCGCTCCAGGTAGCGGCGGTGCGCGCGCTCGGCTTCGCTCGCATCGAGATAGATTTTCAGAGCGGCTTCCGGCAAGACCACCGTGCCAATGTCGCGTCCGACCATCACGACGCGCCCCTGCAATCCGATGCGGCGCTGCTGCGCGGTCATCGCGCGGCGTACGCCGGGGTACGCGGACACCGGCGATACGTTCGCGTCCACTTCGCGGGTGCGTATATCCCAGGTAATGTCGCGTCCGTCCGCGCGAATCGTGAATTGGCGGCCGTCGTTTATTTCCGGCGGCAGAAATTCGATCAGCACCTGCTCCGCGAGCGCGGTGACCGCGGCTTCGTCGCCGATCGGAATCGCGCGCGCGAGCGCAACGCACGTCACCGCGCGGTACATCACGCCAGTGTCGAAATAAAGATAGCCGAGCTGCTCAGCGAGCAGCGCGCCGATGGTGCTCTTGCCGGACGCCGCCGGTCCGTCGATCGCGATGACTGAGTTCGCCCTGGTGATGGTTGGTGTCAATCGGATGCTTTCCTTGTGCATTCTCGTTTTTCAACTCGCTCACTTCGCGCGCGCTCAGCTCGCGCCACTCACCTACCGGCAGCATACCCAGTTCGATCGGACCGATGCGGATGCGGATGAGCCGCCGCGCCGGATGTCCGACCGCGCCGCACAGGTGGCGAATCTGGCGCTTTTTGCCTTCGTGCAAAATGATCCGCAGCCAGGTCTCGCCGCGCCGCGCGTCGCTCCAATGTTGCCGCCGCGCCAGAATCCCCAACTCACGCACGATCTTGACCGAATCGACCCGCAGCCGGTCGCCTTCGTACCAAACGCCTTGGCGCAGGCGCGCGAGCGTCTCTTCGGTCGGCTCGCCCTCGACCAACGCGAGGTACTCTTTCTCGTGTTCGTAGCGCGGGTGCGTGACGCGATGGGCGAGGTCGCCGTCGTTCGTCAGGAGCAGCAGCCCTTCGCTGTTCGCGTCGAGCCGCCCGGCGGCGTAGAGTCGCGCGTGCGTTGGAACGAGATCGACCGCGAGCGGTTTGCCGCGCGCTTCGTCGATATCGCTCAGGTAACCTTTGGGCTTGTGCAGGATGATGTACGCTTTCTTTTCCGGGTGGAGCCGCTCGCCGTCCACGTCGATTTGGTCGCGCGCGGGTTCCACCTGCGTGCCGAGTTCGGTGACGATTTTCCCGTTGACGCGGACGCGCCGCGCGAGGATCAGCTCCTCGCATTTGCGCCGTGACGCGATGCCCGCGCTCGCCATGAT
>JBBIJS010000109.1:3521-9361 GCA_037445855.1 Chloroflexota bacterium
CGTTTCATTTCATCCTCTCCGCCACCCTCTGCGCGGCGGCTTGCGCGTCCACCATCGCCTCCGCCAGCACCTTCTCCGTCTGCTCTTCCAGCGGCGGCAAATCTTCCACGTCGCGCAAGCCAAAGTGCTGCAAGAAATCGAACGTCGTCGCGTAGAGGATCGGCCGCCCTGCCGTCTCCTGCCGCCCGACTTCCTGGATCAACTCGCGCGTCAGCAGCGAGTGAATCACGCCGTCGCAGTTGACGCCGCGCACGCTCTCGATCGCCGGACGCGTGATCGGTTGGCGGTACGCGATGATCGCCAGCGTTTCCAGCGCCGCCGGCGACAAATGCCCGGCGCCGTCGATGCCGAGAAATTTTTCGATCGCCGGCGCGGCGTCCGGCGCGCTGACCAGCTGCACTTTATCGCGCGAGCGCTGCACGCGAATGCCGCGCTCGGCATAATCGCGTTTCAACTCGGTGAGCAGCTCATCGACCTGGGCGGGTTCCACTTCCAGCGCGCGCGCGAGCGCCGCCAGCGCGACCGGACCCTCGGCGACGAAGAGTAGACTCTCGACTAGCGTTTTGAGCGGAAGCGGCGGAAGCGCTTGATCTTCACTCATCCGATCACTTCTTCGGCTGCGCGTGATTGACTTGCACATGGATCTTGCCGACTTGCAGACCCATCTGCTCTTCCAGCACCTGCTTCGCGGCGGCAATGACCTCTTGCGTTTTCTTCGGCACGTTCACTTCGGGACTGGTCTCCAATTCGATGGCAAGGTCGACGCGGTTGCCTTTGCTCGCCGAGATGACGCGCGGCTTGACGCGAACGACGTCGGCGATCTGTAAGATCGCGTGCTCCAGCCGATGCATGATCGCGTCCGCCGTCACCTCGACCTGACCCTCCGTAACCGACTGAACATGCAGGCGGTGGATCGATGGACGCTGTAATTCCAGAAACAACAAGAGAATGGCAACGACGAAAACAAACGCCACGAGTCCGACGCAACTTGCCTGAATCACTAGCGCGTTCGGTCCACTGACCAGACCGCGCGAAAAATTATCAGCCGTATCGACAATCGAGCCGCGCAGAAAGACTAGGACGACGATGAGGATCGGCGCCAACGCGATCGCGATCAGCAACTGGACGATCACCAGGAAACGGTTGATCAGATTCATCGGTCACCTCCAGAGTCGGCGCATTATACAACAACTTGGGGAATGCGTCTACGCGCGCGTCCGCTTGCCGCAAAAATCCCAACGACGATCAAAAGCGCCAACGCGCTGACCGCCGCCCCCAGATAAAGCGATGTAGGTTTGTACTCGAAAACGATCTGGTGCGTCCCCGCGCTGACCGCCACCGCGCGAAAGATCAGGTCCGCGCGATGAATCGGCGTGTCCACGCCGTCGACCCGCGCGACCCAGCCCGGATACCACGAATCGGCGAGCAGCACGTACCCCGGCGCGCTGGCGTGAACCGATAACACCACGCGCTCCGGTTGGTAATCGACGATCTGCACTCGCTCGTCCGCGCGCTGCGCGCCCTCGCCTGGCATGGGCGCGCCGTCCGCCAGAAGGAGCGACTGCCGCGGCGCGAACGTGTCCTGCGTCATCGCTTTCAGCGCGGCAGCGTCGTCCGCGAGTTGCGCGGCATGAACGAGGAACGCGCGCGGCAGCGCGTCCGGATTCTCGAACGCCGCAACATACTGCGCGTCGCGATAGATGAGCGTCTGATCGCTCCGCCCGATGAGGTGCGCGAGCGAGGTCTCCGCTCCATCGGGGGATACGAACGAAATCTTTTCGATGCGCAGCAAGCCGGGATCGATCAGCGGCGTGATCGAAATGCCGGTGATGGGGCGCGGCTGACCGAATTGCGTCACATCGAACTGCGCGAGATAAGTGTGTCCCGCGTGCTCCTCGACCGGAAACGCCGAAAACGCGGGGAACGTCGTCGCAACCGGCGGCATCGCGTGCTGAATCACCTTGCGCACATCGCTGCGTTCGTACGCCCACTCGGCGGTGTCGATGCCGGCGCGCAAGGAAAGCGTGAAGGTCTCTCCATCTTGGGTAACCAACCTCATCCGCGCGACTGGATCGCCGTTGCGCAGAGCAACCGATTGCGCCAGCGACGAGGTGATCTTGATTTTCGCCGTCGCCGTGGGCGCAAACGTCATCGGATGCGTATAGTCCGGCGCGAACTTGTTCGCCAGATCGTCGCCTTCCGTCTGCGGATTCACCGGCAGCAACTGCGGAATCAGATAGTACCGCACGCCGCTCAGGTTCAGCATCGGCGCGTTGATGCGATCTAAGAAGACACTGGTGCGCGCCGGGATGAGCGGCGTGTAGCCGAGCGCGCTGGGAACATTGAACGTCAGCGAGACATTCGGATACAGCGACTCCCGCATCGCCTCCGGCACCGGGTAGATCCAAAGACTCGTGAGCACGCGGCTGCCCTGCGGCGACAGATCCTTCAACACGGAAAGCACTTGCGGCTGGGCGGTAAAATCCGCGACGGGCATCATCTCATCGTACGTCTTGGAATACACCGCGGCGAAACAACCCAGATCGATCACGACCAAGCCAAGCGTCAGCATCGTCAAGGTCGCGCGCGCGAAAAGCCCGCGCCGCGCGCCGAGCAGAATCCACGCGGCGAAGAGCGCCAGGAGCAGCGGCAGCCAGACCCACACTGCCAGCCACGTCTCCAGCGGCAGCGCGGCGACCAGCGCGATGAGCGCGGCGACCAGCGCGACGAGGACGCCGAACGTGATCTTCTGCGCACGTGTCCACGCGTGCGCCGCGCGCGCGCGGGCGAGCAACGCATCGAACGTGATCGCCGCGAGCATCGCCGCCGCGAAGGTGTACCAGAAGAAAAAGCGCGAGGGAACGCGAAAATAGTTGAAGAGCGGCAGGTAGCGCAGCCCGCGGTAGAAAATGTTTTGATCGCCCAAGCCCAGGAACAGCGCCACCAGTGCGATCGCTCCGAAGAAGACGACGCGCCGGTCGCGCTGGATAAGCGGCGCGCCGAGCGCAAGGAAGAGCGGCAACACCCCAATATATCCGATCACCTCGACGGAAACTTTAGGATATGGATTGCCCAGCAGAAAGGGGTGGAGCAACATCAAGTAATGCACGGGGCGCAGCGAGAACGCGTTGAAGAATTTCGGCAACAGCCCCGCGGCGCGGTCGCTGAACGACGATAACTCGAAGGTCGGCAGCAACTGCACGCTCGCGAGCGCCGCGCCAATCGCAAAGAACAGGAGGATCGGCGTCAGGCGCGTCAGATCAAAGTACTCGAAAAAGAGATTGCGCTTTTTCGGTGCGGCATCGTCGCGTCGCCAACGGACGATCGCATAGAGCGTCACCAGAATCGCGCTGAGGAAGGCAAACTGCGGATGTCCGCCCAGCAACTGAATGCCGCTAAACAACGCGAGCAGCGCGAACCAACGCCACCGGCTCTGGCGATCCGGCGCGACCGAGTACTTTTCCCACGCCCACAAAAGCCACGGCAGCCACGCCGCCGTCGCCAGCACGCTCAGATGCTGTAGACGCGGAATGAAGAAACCGCCGGTACTGAACGCGAACGCGGCGAGGAATGCGCTGGCGGGGTGTAACTTGAGCGCGCGCGCGAAGAGGTACGTGCCGAGCGCGACCCAGGCAAGGTGGATCAGAATGTCATAGTTCGTCGCCACGTCGATGGGCAGCAAGCCGTACAGCAAGGGATGCAAAGGGTAGAGCGCGCCGATCTGCCCTTCGGCAAAAAGAGGAAAGCCGTCCAGCATCCTCGGCTCCCACAGCGGTAGGCGGAACTCTCGCAGCGCGTTCGCGTACGCGAGGTGCGTGGGAAAAAAGAAAAGCAGGATATCGCCGAACGAAAAGATCGCCTGCCGCAGCGTCGCCGGGAAAAAATAGGCAAAGGGCCACCCAACGAGACCCAGGATCGCGGCGAAATCAGTTTTGTTTTGCTTGATCCGATCCATCAGGCGCGCGAGCCGGCTCATCGGGTTGGAGTTGCCGTGACCGTGATGGTCGGAGTAGGCGCGAGGACAGGCACAGGAGTCGGCGTGGGGTTGGAGACGATCACCTGAATCGTATCGGGCACCACGCTTTGCACCTTGAGCGGGTCGGGCACTAGAGCCAAACGCGGTTTGAGCACGTACGTGCCGGGCGTCAGCGCGGTCGCATCGACGATCACCTGGACGTTCTCCGCCGTCAAACTCTGGAGACTCGGCAGGGGACCGGAAAGAATGACGTCGACTGAATCCGGCGAAACCGTAGCGTTCAAACCACGCGTCAAGTTCTGCAGCGTCACCTTGCGCCGCACGGTCTGCCCGCCCATGATCGGCGTCACCGAAACCTGAACGGACACGCCCTCGTTGTTCAAAACCGACACGCCCTCCGGCAGCGACAAGATCGCGTTGCGAGTCACGTCGGACGTCGCGCCGGTAATATCGATGGGAACCGTCTCGATGAACCCGGCGATCTTTGCCATCGCGTCCGGGCTGCCGACAATCGTCGCCGAGGATGGCGTGACCACGATGTTGCTCACCCAATAGCCCGGCGCGGGCGCGCCTTTGAGATTCGTCTTGACCGATACATCTTTATAGCCCACGCGCTGCTCAACTGAAACGCTGACATTCACCGTGGCGGGCGCGAGCGTGACCCCTGACACCACATTTCCCTGCGCATCGCGCGGGAGCGCCGTCACTTCGCGCTGCAGCGCGACCTTGCTGCCGCGCAGGTAAACATCCGCCGCGACCTCGTTCACTTGATTGACCAGAATCTCCGGTCCGCTCACCGTTACCACCGTCGGCGTAATAACCGGCGTTCTGAAGGTGTACCCCAGCGGCGCGGCGTCGAGCACATCGCTGTGGACATCCAGATTGCGCGACTTGAGGCGCTCCAACTGCACGTCCAGCGTATCCACCGGGTCGATCCCAGTGATCGTCGCGCGCGGATCGTCCACCTGCACTTTCAGCTTCACCGTGTGCGGTCCGGCGTCTAGCGATTTCAAATCCGCCACGACGTGGAATGAACCGGCGCGCAGTTGGTCCCAACTCACTTGCGGCGCGCGCACCTTGACGTGGACGGTGTCCATGCTCTTCTGATAGACGATCAACCCGTCGGCGCGATTGCTGATTTCAATCGGCAGCGCATCGGGAAAGAACGCCTCGCGGGTCGGGTTTTCGTCATTGGTCGCGACCGCCCAGACGATCACCGCGAGAATCAGCGCGATGAGCATTGAACCCAGTTGACCGGTGAGCGAGCGGAACATCTAGTTCTTCTCCGCGCCCGCGCGCGCCATGCCGCGCGCCGCGTCGGGCGTGGCATACAGACGATGCAGCAAGCGATTCAATTCGGCTTCGTCTAGCCGGCGCACCAAGCGCCCGTTGCGCGCGACGGCGATGTCGCCGGTCTCTTCGGAGACCACCACCGCGATGGCGTCGGTCCCTTCCGTGACGCCGATCGCGGCGCGGTGGCGCGTGCCCAGATCGCGATCGAGCGACGCGCTTTCCGTGAGCGGCAACATGCAAGACGCCGCGGTGATCCGATCGTCGCGCACGATCACCGCGCCATCGTGCAGCGCGGCGTTCTTGAAAAAGATCGCCACCAGCAGATCTTTGGAGAGCTGCGCGTCCAACACCACACCGGTGTCCACGAAATCCTGCAAGCCGGTGGCGCCCTCCAAGACGATCAGCGCGCCGAATCGCTTTTCCGACAAATCGCCCGCCGCGCGCGCGATCGAATTGATGATCTGGGTGGCGGACGGATCGCGCCGCGACAGCAGCGTGCCGGGGCGGCCCAGCCGTTCCAGGGCGCGCCGCAACTCGGGCTGGAAGATGACCGGGATCGCGACGAGCAGCG
>JBBIJS010000110.1:0-9339 GCA_037445855.1 Chloroflexota bacterium
GCGCGGCGCCTTTTCTTTTTGACGAAAAGAAGATAGAATGAGCGCAGGTGCATCGAATGACTCGCCCATCGTCGCACGTCCAAGCCCATCAATTTCGGTTGAATGTCCTCGCCGCGTTTCGCCTTGAAACGAGCGCGGCAGGCGCGCACCGTCAGGGCAAATCACAATCGCTTGAATTCCCCACGCGCAAGATCGAATCGCTCCTCGCCTACCTCGCGCTCCAGCCGGAGCCGCACGCGCGCGAAAAACTCGCCGCGCTGATCTGGGGCGACGCGACCGACGCGCAGGCGCGCAACTCGCTGCGGAATGCGCTGTCGGTCCTGCGGAAACAACTGGGCGACGACCTGCTGATCGTCGATCGCGAGACCGTCCAGCTCGCGCCGCGTTTTCCGCTGTGGGTCGATGCGGTCGAGTTCAAGCGACAGGCGGATGAATTCCTCGCTGCGCCGGCAGCGAACCTCGACGACGTTGATCTCCAACTCTATCGCGGCGATCTGTTGTCGGATTTCTACGACGAATGGGTCTTGCGCGAGCGCGAACGCTATCGCGTGCTGCACCAAGAGGTGCTGCTGCGGCTGACCCAGCTCGCGCGCGCCCAAAGCGAGTACGCCCGCGCGATCGAATTCGCGCAGCGCGTGCTGCGCGACGATGCGGCAAACGAACGCGCGCATCAGCATCTGATGTTCGCGCAGCTTGCCAGCGGCAACCGCGCCGCCGCGCTCAAACAGTACGAAGAATGCCGCCGCGCGCTGGACGCGGAACTTGCGGTCGAGCCGATGCCGGAGACGACCGCGCTCTTTCGCTGGATTCAGCAAGCCCCGCCGGCAGGCAACCAACTGGAGGCGCGGCTGACCAACCTCCCTATGCCCGTGAGCAGCTTCGTCGGTCGCAAGCGCGAGTCGGCGCAGGTCAAGGCGTTTTTAGCAATTCATCGGCTCGTCACGCTGACGGGCGCGGGAGGAAGCGGCAAGACGCGTCTCGCCGTTCAAGTCGCCACCGACCTTGTGGACAAATTCCACGACGGCGTTTGGTGGGTCGAGCTGGCGCCGTTGATGGATGAGGCGCTCGTGCCGCAAGCAGTCGCGAAAGCGTTGGGCGTGCATGAAGCATCCAATCAGCCGGTCGCCGACACCCTCGTGAGTTTCATCTCGGCGCGCCAGATGCTGATCGTGCTGGATAACTGTGAACATCTGGTGGCGACCTGCGCGCGGCTGGCAGACCAACTGCTGCAGGCGTGCCCCAATCTCGTCATCCTCGCGACGAGCCGGGAAGGGTTGGGGATCGGCGGCGAGGTGACCTGGCTGGTGCCGCTGCTCACGCTGCCGGAATCTCAAGATTGGCTCAAGCTGTTCCAGGAGTACGAGGCGATCCATCTGTTCACCGAGCGCGCCAGAGCCGTCCAGTCCGGTTTTGAGCTGACCGAACAGAACGCGCTCGCGGTCGCGCAGATCTGCCGGCGGCTGGATGGCATTCCGCTCGCGATCGAACTGGCGGCGGCGCGCGTGCGCGTGCTGCCGGTCGCCGAGATCGCCGCGCGGCTGGATGATCGATTCAACTTGCTCACGACGGGCAGTCGCTCGGCGCTGCCGCGGCAGCAGACGCTGCGCGCGTTGATCGATTGGAGCTACGATCTGCTTTCGGCGGAAGAGAAAATCTTGTTCCGCCGGCTAGCGGTCTTTCACGGCGGACGCACGCTGCCAGCTGCGGAAGCCGTTTGCTCGGGCGACGGCATTCCCAAGCAGCTTGTGCTCGACGTGCTGACGCGCTTGATCGACAAGTCGCTGCTGCTCGCCGAGGAGCGGAACGGCGAGATGATCTATCGGATGCTGGATACGATCCGGCATTATGCCGATGACAAACTGCGCGACGCCGGTGAATCGGAGCGCGTGCGCGAGCGCCATTTGAATTATTTTCTTTCGCTCGCAGAGGAGGCGGAGCCGCACCTGCAGGGACCGGCGCAATCGCTCTGGCTCAATCGCTTGGAGTTGCACCGGCACAATTTCCACGCCGCGCTCGATGGATCGCTCAGCGCGGCGCCGCGCGCGGATGGCACGCCGCGCGATCGCGCCGCTGGCTTGCGGCTAGCGGGCGCGCTCTACTGGTTCTGGGTCATTCGCGGTCCCCTAAGCGAAGGTCGGCGCTGGCTGGAAACCGCGTTGGCGGCAAACCCGGCGGAGCGCCGCGATGCCGCGCGCGCCAAGGCGCTCGCCGGCGTGGGAGAAATCGCGTGGGGTCAGAGCGATATTCCCCCGGCGCGCGCGGCGTACCAAGAGAGTCTGGACATCTGGCGCGGATTGAAAGACCCCTGGTGGATCGCGTTCACCACGCTTTGTATGGGATACGTGGTGCTGTCCGAAGACCGGCTGCCGGAGGCGCTCGATCTGTTTGAGCAATCGGTGGTGTTGGCGCGTCAGGTCGGCGACAAGTCGCTGGTGGGCCGCGCGCTGCGCGGGTTGGGCAACGGCTTGCTGCGGACCGATCGCGCGCGCGCACGCGCGGCGCTGGAAGAGGGCGCGGCGCTGTTCCGTCAGGTGGGCGACAAGTTGCGGCTGGCGTACGTCCTGGATGCGCTCGCCAACATCGCGTTGGCGGAGCAGGATTACGCGCGCGCGGGCGCGCAGGTCAGTGAGAGCGTCGCGCTACTGCGGGAGATCTCCGACCGCGTGAATATGGCGGGACCGATTCACACACTGGGGCAGGCGGTTCTGGGACAGGGCGATCACGCGCGGGCGAAAGAGTTGTTCGCCGAAGGACTGGTGCTGGCGCAGCAGGCGAACGACCGGCTGCTGATCCCGCTGAATGTGATGGGATTTGCCGGCGTGGCGTTGGCGCAGGGGCGCGCCAAACGCGCGGCGCGGCTGTTCGCCGCCGGCGAAGCGCGGATGGCTCCGCTTGCCGCGTCCGTCTGGCGACGCTATCACGTCAATTTCGACCGGCAGGTGGCAGCCGTGCGTGCGGAACTGGACGCTGCCACGTTCGACGCGGCATGGGGAGAAGGACGCACGCTGACGCTGGAGCAAGCCGTCCACCTGGCGATGAGCGATGAGGAGTGATCGATAAAACCAAGCGCGTGTTGGATCATTGACGGCGGCGGGCAACTCACCAACCGCGGTTTTTCGTTTTAACGCTACCGCGGCACGATTTAATGGTGATTTTGCGGTGGCATGTTAGAGTGGACTCAAATCACTCAGGAGGAGAAAATGAAGAACCGAACGATGCTCTTTGTTTTTGCTCTGCTTGCCATCTTCGCGGCGGCGATGACCGCCTGCGGCGGCAGCGCGCAGCCACTTACGCTGAACGACATTCCGGCTTTTGCCGGCGCGAAGGAATTCAAGCCGGGCGAAAGCGCGATCGGCGATACGCTTGCCAAGAACATGCAGACCAATGCCGCGCTCACCAAATCCATCGGCGCCGGCGGCAAGCTCGAACAAAAGGGTTTCAGTCTGCCAGACGGTACCACCTGGGACGCGGTGCAAAAGTTCTACGACGACAAGCTCAAGTCAACCGGCTGGGGCACCGATTCCACGACCGCGAGCATCCTCGCGGCGGTGAATCAGTCGAACGACGCGTTCCAGACGACGACCTATATGCGCGGCAATCAAACGCTCGCCATCATCCGGATGACCGATCCGATCTCGAAGAGTGCCTGGCTGTTCCTCTCGCTCAATACGCGCTAGCTCGCGCGGCGGCGCGCGCCAAGACAACTATCCGACGCGCGCCGCCGAAATAGAACAGGGGGAACAGAAAGCCATGCTCAAAAAATCCAGTCCGCTCCTTTTGTTTATCGCGCTGACGCTGCTCGGCATTTCTATCGCCGCGTGCGGCGGCGCCGCGCCCGCCGCGCCGACCCGCGCGCCGGTTGCGCCAACCGTCGCGGCAGTCGCTACGCGTGCCAGCGCGCCTGCGTCGCCAACGGCGGCAGCGGCGACGAGCGCGCCGGTCCAGCCAACCCGCGCGCCGGCTCCAACTCAAGCGGCGAGTCCAACTACCAGCGCGTCCGCCGGCTACGACGGCGATTGGAGCGGCGCGACGAATCCGCACGACATGCCGATCGCATTTACGGTTGAAAGTAATCAACTCACCAACGTAGATTTGGGCTACGCAGTCCAGACCGGCAGTTGCACGGTGAGCGGCAGCCAGAGTCAAGACACCCAGGCGCGCATCGGCGGCAAAGCGTTCAACGTCCAATTCACCGACGACAACAACTACCAGTACATCTTTACGGGGGCATTCACCGCTAACACTCAAGCCAATGGAACGCTTGACGTCAAAGGTACATCCGCTCTCTGCGGCGCGTTCGAGGCAAAGTTGACGTGGAAAGCAACGATCGGCGCGGCTTCCAGTTCTGCTCCAACTGTCTCCGACGCGACGCCCACGACCGGCATCGCGGATACTGATGTGCTCCTCGCCTTCTTCAAAGCGGTCAACGCGAAAAAGCTGGATGACGCGCTGGCGTTGGTGGACGACCAAGTTGTTTTCAACATCGCGGGGACGCCGGGCATCGGCAAGGATGCGCTCAAAGCATATCTGCAAAACCAGATGAGTCGAAACGTCACTTTCACCGCGAGCAACCTGACCAGCAACGATACCGTAACAGTCCATTTCACCTTGCGGACGAGTGACAAGTCAGCGCCAGTTGACGATGACACGGCGCTAGTGGGTGACAACGTGCTTCAGACCCTGGTTCTACACTGATCGAATCGCGCACAATCCAATTTCACAAAAGGAGGATCGAAATGGCAAGTGTTTCTTCGAGCGTCACCATCAATCAACCCGTCGCCAAGGTTTTCGCCAACGTTACCTCGGTTGAGAGTCTCAAGGCATGGCAACCCGGCATCTTGGATGCCAAGGTTACGCCGGCGGGTCCGATCGCGGTAGGATCGATCTACCATTACACGACCGAAGTGATGGGTCGGAAAATGGAGACGCAGACGCAGGTGTCGCAGTACGAGCAGAACAGCAAGTGGGCGTTCAAGACGATTGGCGTTCCCCGCCCCGTCGAGACGGTGTATCTTTTCGAGGCAGCCGGCAACGCGACCAAGATGACCATCTCGATGGAACTGAGCGGCGGATACCCGGCTGCCGCCGAAGCCATGGTCAAGCAGCAAATGCAAAAGAGTCTCGACGAGCAGGGACAGAAGATCAAGCAAGTGCTCGAGAAGTAACGGGGGATCGAATGACGAATCGCTCTTTCGGATGCATCGGACTGAGCGGTTGCCTCGGCTCGGTCGCCATCCTGCTGCTCGTTGTCGGGCTTGTCGCCGGCATATTCACCATGGTCATGGGCACTTTCAAATCGTCGCCGGTTTACCTGAATGCGATGAAAGCCGCCCAGTCCGACGCACGGGTCACCGACGCGCTGGGGACGCCGATTCAGTCCGGCTGGTTCGTGACCGGCTCGATCAAAACGCAAGGCATTTCTGGGGACGCGACGCTGACCATCCCGATTTCCGGACCGCGCGGGAGCGGCACGCTGTACGCGTCGGCGCGCGAAGGCAACGGCGTGTGGCGATTCTACACCCTCGCCGTCAATATCGATGGATCGAATCAAGTCATCACGCTGTCACCCTAGAGCCAACTGAGTGCGACTCGGTGGGCGCGCTAAACAACACAAGGAGGAAAGATGTTTGACAACATCATGACGATGAGCATCGTGCTGACCGTGGTCATCGTCGGGTTTTCGTTGCTGATCGCCGGGGTGTTCGTCGGCAGATTGGTTATGAACGGGATGAAGAACAGCGCGGTGCTGGCGCACGGGGAGTCCGCGCAAGCGGTCATCCTGAAAGTGTGGGAGACCGGCACGGTGATGAACGAGACCAATCCGCAGATTGGAATGCTGCTGGAAGTGCGCCCGGCAAATCGCCCGGTTTTTCAGGCGGAAGCGAAAATGTTCATCTCGATGTTGCAGATTCCGCAATTTCAACCCGGCGCGGTCGTGGGCGTCAAGTACGACCCGAACGATCCGCGCAAAGTCGCAGTCGATTCTGTCGGCGGCTCGCTGGACGCCGCGCCGGCGCCGGCGCAAGACGACCCAGCGCGCATCCAGGGAGTGCAGCAAATGCTGGAGCAGATGAAAGCGCTGCAGGACGATATCGGCGCGCGCGGCGTTTCCGCGCCCGCGATGATCTTGACCGCGAGCGACACGAACGTGAAGGTGAATGGCGACAATCCGCTGATGACCTTTCAACTTCAAGTCCAGGCGACCGACCGTGCGCCGTTCCAAGCGACCGCGCAAGGGGTCGTCGGCGTTAGCGCGGTGAACAAGTTCCAGCCCGGCAAGACTATCTCGGTCAAGTACGATCCGAGCGATTCGAGCAAAGTGATCCTCGACCATTCGTAACAAAACAACCGGGCGCGCCTCAGCGAGAGACGCGCCCGTTTTTGTTTCCCCTCCCACATCCTCTAAACCACAACGCGTGTTCCATCCACCGCGACGATGATCTCGCCGCCATACTCCTGCCGCACCTGCGCGGCGATGTCGACCGCTTGCGCCGGCGGATACAGATGCGTCAGCACGACGCGCTGGACGCTCGCCGCGCGCGCCACGCGCCCGACCGCGTCCGCGGTCATGTGATCGAGCGTAGCGTACGCGCGCGGAAACGCGCACTCGCAGACGAAGACGTCCGCACCGCGCGCGAGGTGCGTCAGCCCGTAGCTTTCCACCGCATCGCCGGTGTAAACGATGGCTTTGCCGCCGGCTTCCACGCGATACGCGATGCTGGTCTCGGTGTGCGCGGTCAGCGCGGTCTCAATCGACCACGCGCCGAATTCGACGCGCTCTCCGCCCAGCTCGCGCAGGTCGAGCGCGTACGCGCGCGGCGCGATGCCGGGATAGAGCGCGAGCAGTTGGTCGTAGAAACTTTTCGTCCCGCGGCAGCCGGTCAGATGCACGGGTGACGTGCGCGTCCAGCCCGGCGTAGAATTGTTCACCTGTAGCAACGTGGCGAGATCGAGCGTGTGGTCGGAATGAAGATGCGTGAGGAAAACGTACTGCAGGTCGCGATAACTGACGCCGGCTGCCGCGAGCCGCGCCAGCGTCCCAGGTCCGAGGTCGAATAGGAGCGGCGTGTCGCCGACGCGCACCAACACGCCGGACGCGCTGCGCTGCGGGGTCGGCACGGCGGTGCCGGCGCCGAGGATGGTTAGTTCCATTTACGTTTCCAGCACGCGCAGCGATTTGGTTTTGGCTTCCTTGGCGACCGCCAGCGGATCGCGCTGCCAGTACTCCGGGCGAAAGATTTCCACCGATGCGACGCCGTCGTAGCCGGCGCCGCGCACCGCGGCGATGATTTCTTTCAGCGGAATGACGCCGTCGCCGGGAAAGAGCCGGTGCGCGTCCTCGATCTTTTCCTTCGGCATTGGTTCGACATCGTTGATGTGGAAGATGGCGAGTTTTTTCGCGTCGATCGCCCGGATGGAATCGAGCGTAGAGCCGCCGGCAAAAAAGTGGCACGTGTCGATCACCATGCCGACGTTCGCGCGGTCGGTCGCCTTGACGATCTCCCCGCCCTGCGCGACCGTCCGCACCGAGCACCACGGAAAGCCGAGGAACTCGAAGGCGAGGTTGACGCCGAAGGGCGCGGCAATCTCGCTCATCGCGCGCAGACTCGTCACCGTGTTATCGCGAATCGCTTCCCATCGCGTGCCCGCGGGCGCGGGACCTGGCACGGCGACAAGCCACGGGCACGCCAGCGCCTGGGCGTACTCGCTCAACTGCCGCGTGTGCGCGAGCACCTCGGCGCGCCCGGCAGCGTCGCGGAAATTGATTCGCTCGATCGAATTGATCGCATACGTCTTGAGCCGCGCGGCGTCGATCAGTTTCCGCGCGTCGGCAATCGAATGGGTCTTGAGAAATGGGTCGAGCTTGGTCGCCGTGATTTCCAGCACCGCGTACCCCGCCTCGCCCGCGATGCGAATGTCCGTTTCCAGATTGCTCGTCATGGTGGTTGCGCCATTGAAACCGAGTTGCACTGTTCACCTCACTGAATGTTTAACGTTCTAACGTTTCAACTTTCAAACGTTGTAAACCTGCAATTTGTCTTTCGGCACGATCACGTTCACTTCAACTTGCGCCGCCGCTTCCGGGGTATCGACCAGAATCAATTCGCCGCCGACGCTCACGTAATGGCGATACATCGTGCCGATGAAGGACGATTCCTCGATGCGGCCGCGGAAGGTCGCGCTGCCTTCGACCGGCTTTTCCTCCGGCGTGATCTCCGCGGCATCGGCTTTGAAGATGACGAGGACGGCGCTGCCGGGCGCGCCGCGGAACGGAATGTTCGCGCCGGCGACGAGCGCCGATTGCCCGTCCGCCGCGACCACGCCGCGCAGTTGGTTCGTCACGCCGAGAAATTCCGCGACGAACGCGTTGGTCGGGCGGTGGTAGATTTCTTCGGGCGTGCCGATCTGCATCACGCAGCCCTTGCTCATCACCACGACCCGATCGGACATACTCAGCGCCTCCTCTTGATCGTGCGTCACGTAGATCGTCGTGATGCCGATGCGCCGCTGGAGCCGGCGAATCTCCGCGCGCAAACGCATCCGCACCTGCGCGTCCAGGTTCGACAGCGGCTCGTCGAGCAGCAGCACCTGGGGGCGTACGATCAGCGCGCGTGCGAGCGCGACGCGCTGCTGCTGCCCGCCGGAGAGTTCGGTGGGCTTGCGCGTCAGAATTTCCGCCGCCGGCATTTCGACCAGCTGCATCGTCTCGGTGACGCGCTGGCGGATTTCGGCGTCCTTCACCTGCCGCATGCGTAGACCGTACGCGATGTTGTCGAAGATGGTCATGTGGGGCCAGAGCGCGTAATCTTGAAAGACCATCGCGGTGCCGCGCTTGTGCGTGGGCAGCTGATCGATGCGCGCGTCATCGAGGTAGATGCTGCCTTCGTCCGGGTCATAAAAGCCGGCGATCATCCGGAGCAGCGTCGTCTTGCCGCAGCCGCTGGGACCGAGCAGGGTCGTGAAGGAGCCGCGCGGAATCTCCAGCGTCACGCGGTCGACGGCGGCGATCGCGCCAAAGCGTTTCGTCACGCCGTCCAGACGCAGGTGCGCCGGTTTCAATTCGATGCGCGGTGATGCTGTTGGGATCATGGGACTCTTTCCGGTGCTGGTGTTCCTTCTGCTCAAGCAGGGTCGTTTAAGACTTGGCGAGCGATTGCAGCGCGAGGTCGGGGCTGGCTTTGGCTTGGACCTTGACCTGCACGTCGACGATCTTGCCGTGCGCGTCGATCACAAAGTGACTGCGGATGATGCCGTCATAGTCTCTGCCCATGAACGACTTGGGACCCCACGCGCCATATTTTTCCGCGACGTGGTGATCGACATCGCTGAGCAGGATGA
>JBBIJS010000111.1:0-9184 GCA_037445855.1 Chloroflexota bacterium
CAGCGGAGTCGCGCGCTCTGCCGCAAACGGCACTCCGCTTCGCTACGTGCCTGACGACGAACCGACTTTGCAACAGCCCTGCTTCAACGACCACCGGCATTGACCCGCGAGATATTCTATCTTATACTGCCGCCCATATCGTTGCAATCATTATACGGCAGGACTGCAATCGAATCAATCATGATGTTCTCAACGAGGCAGAATGACTGACGGTATACGGTCGGAAACCGCACGAACGACGCTGCTTTCTCGCTGGCTGCCCGCGCTCACCGCCGGCTTGGTTGCCGGAATCATCGCGATCGTCGTCGAGATATCTTTTGCCGCGCTGATCTATTCGGGTGATTTGGCGGGTCACGTTTCCAGCGGGATTGGGTTCGCGCTCGCCGGTGGTGTGGTCATCACCGCCATCGTGGCGCTCACCAGTTCTTTTCCCGGCGCGCTCGCGATTCCGCAGGACACGCCCGCGGCGATTCTCGCTTTGGTCGCCGTCGCGATTGTTCACGCTATGCCGCCGTCGTCGAGCCGCGACAGCGTATACCTCACCGTCGTCGCCGCGATCACCACAACCTCGTTAGTCACCGGCGCTGCCTTTCTCGCGCTCGGCAGATTCAAGCTGGGTGGATTGGTGCGCTATATGCCCTATCCAGTCGTCGGCGGCTTTCTCGCCGGCACTGGCTGGGTTTTGGCGAAAGGCGCGCTCGGTGTGATGAGCGATGTGCCGCTGACGCTGGCTGGCTTGCCCGAGCTCTTCCGGGGCGAGACGCTGGCGCAATGGCTCCCGGGCGTTGTCTTTGGAGTCCTTCTGCTGATAATCCTGCGCTATCGCAGTCACTTTCTGATCGTCCCGGCGATGTTGCTTGCCGCGATCGTGCTGTTCTATTTCGCGTTGATGCTGACCGGCATCTCGGTCGCCGCTGCCGGCGCGAAGGGCTGGCTGTTGGGACCGTTTCCGCCGGGCAGTCTCTTGCAGATTCCTCCGCTGGCTGCCTTTGGCCAAGTCAACTGGTGGGTCATCGGCGGACAAGCGGGCAGCATAGGCACGATCGTTCTCATCAGCGTCGTTTCCGCGTTGCTGAACGTCAGCGGCGTGGAGTTGGAGGTGCGCCAGGACATTGACTCGAACCGCGAACTCGAGTCCGCCGGTTTTGCCAATTGCGCCGCGGCATTGGTCGCCAGTTCGGTTGGGTATCAGACGCTGAGTCTGTCCATGCTGGGATACAAGATCGGGTCAAGTCATCGGCTCAATGGGCTGGTCGCCGCGCTGCTCGCCGGCGTCACGCTCGTCTTCGGCGGCTCCGTTCTTTCGCTCTTTCCCCGATTTGTTTTAGGCGGATTGTTGTTCTACCTCGGACTATCGTTTCTCGTCGATTGGGTGTACGACGCGTGGTCCCGTCTGGCGCGCGAGGAGTACGCCATCCTCGTTATCATTTTGCTAACGATGAGCACGCTCGGGGTTCTGCAAGGCGTCGGTTTGGGACTGGGTCTGGCGATGGTGATGTTCGTCGTCGAGTACAGCCGCGCCGGCGCGATTCGGCATACCATGTCGGGCGCCAATTTTCGCAGCCGCGTCGATCGCCCGCGCTTTGAGCAGGAACAACTAAACCAGAAAGGCGATGAGCTTTACATTCTGCAACTCCAGGGTTTCATTTTCTTCGGTACCGCTAACCGATTGGTGGAACGCGTGCGGCGACGGATCGATGCGCCCAGCGTGCCTGCGCCGCGCTTTGTGGTGCTGGATTTTGAGCAAGTGAGCGGTCAGGACGCGTCGGCGATCATGAGTTTCACGCGAATGAAGCATCTGACGCAGGCGCATCAGATGACCCTGGTCTTTACGCAAATCTCGGAGCGCATGCGGCGGCGATTGGCAGAGGAGGTGTTCGCGCCCGGCGATGCCGCGCTCTGGCGCGTTTTCCCCGATCTTGACCGCGGCGTGGAATGGTGCGAGCAACAGGTGCTCATCGAAAACGCGCCAGCGCTCCGTTCGGTCGAGCACCATTTGACGGAACTGCTGACCTCCTGGGACGCCGCCGCTGCCGGGATGCCGGACGTGAGCCGGCTGATCAAGTATCTGGAACGGAGCGAGGTGGCGGAAGGCGAACACCTCATTCGGCACGGGGACGCGCCGCGCGCGCTGTACTTTGTCGAGACGGGCCAAGTCACCGCGCAGCTGGAGCGCGCGGACGGCCAAGTCCTCCGCGTCCGCAAGATGGGCGCCGGGACGGTCGTCGGCGAATTGGGGATGTATCTGGGTTCAGCCGCTTCGACTTCCGTCATTGCCGATGCGCCGACCGTCGTGTATGCTCTGTCACTGGAGAACATGCGGCGGATGGAGCGCGATGATCCGGCGATCGCCGCGGCATTCCATCGGTCGATCGCCCGGTTGGTCGGCGAAAAAATGGCGAACAATAATTTTACACTGCGCGCTCTGCTGGAGCATCCGGGCGAGCCGTAGGGCAAACTTGAGCTGCCCGCTTGACAGGGCGAGCCAAATGCCATATGCTACGCGCCGTACCTAACGTAACCTATTTCACACAAGGAGATGTACCGATGAGTATTCCTGATCTTCCCACCATACCCGAAGTCAGCGGGCAATCAAAGGGTGGGATCAAGTACCAGATCATGGGGACGGTCCAACAGACGTTGGCATTCGATTTGCAGCCGAATCAAGCCGTCTTCTCGGATACCGGGGCGATGTCGTGGATGACTGCCGCGGTGACGATGAATACGACGTCCGGCGGCGGGCTGGGCGGCATGCTCAAGCGCGCGGTTTCCGGCGCGACGGCGTTCATCATCGATTTCGCCGCACAGGGCGGACCGGGCCAAGTCGCATTCACCACCGATTTTCCCGGCAAAATCCTCCCGATCGATCTGGATACCGGCCAGTCGGTCATCATGCACAAGCACGCGTTCTTGTGCGCCGAAAAGACCGTGACGCTGGATGTGTTTTTCACGCGCAAGCTTGGCGCTGGAATGTTTGGCGGCGAGGGGTTTATCCTGCAAAAGTTGACGGGACCCGGGACTACTTTTGCCGAACTCGATGGCGATGCGGTCGAATATCATCTCAAGCCCAATGAAGCCATGCGGGTTGAGCCGGGGCACGTGGCGATGTTCGAGAGTACGGTGTCCTTTGACATTGAAATGGTCAAGGGCATGACGAACATTCTGCTTGGAGGCGCCGGTGTCTTTCTCGCCACATTGAAGGGACCGGGGCGCATCTGGCTGCACTCGATGACGGAGAGCAAGATGGCTGGGCGGCTGGCGGAATATCTGCCGCAGAAATCCGGCAGTTAGTTCGTTTGCCGAACCGTTTCGGCCAGCTCGAACATTCAATAGACAGATAGCAAAAACCAGAACCCTGTTTCTTCCGTTGGAAACAGGGTTCTGCGCGTCTTAGCACGGAGAGAACTGCCGCTTGACACTGACGTAACGTCATAGCGTATAATAGGATTATGCAGATGAGCGAGCGAGTTTACGCCGTCAAGCAATTGGCGCGAATGGCGGGGGTGAGCGTCCGGACGCTTCACCACTACGACCACATCGGTCTCCTCAAGCCGTCGTCCCGAACCGAGGCGGGCTATCGGCTTTATGGCGAGAAGGACCTCTTGCGCTTGCAGCAGATCCTTTTCTTCAAGGAGCTTGATTTTTCGCTGAGCGAAATCAAAAAGATTCTCGATCGTCCCGGCTTTAACCTAACTCGGGCATTGGAGAATCATCGCGAATTGCTGCATCAACGCGCGGAGCGACTCGCGCTGCTCGTCCAGACAATCGACAAGACGATTCAGAGACTGAAGGAGGCAAACATGAGTATGACCGATGAAGAGTTATACGAGGGTTTTTCTAAGGAGCAGATCGAACAATACCGGCGCGAGGCGCGCGAACGCTGGGACCCGAAACTCGTGGAGGAATCGGAACAGCGCGTGCGCAAAATATCGAAAGAGCAATGGAAAGCGGTGAAGCAAATGGGCGACGAAGTCCCGCGTCGGCTGGTGAGTCTCATGGATCGGAAACCCGGCGATCCTGAGGTTCAGAAAGTAATCGCGCAGCATCATGCGTGGATCGAGCAGTTCTACACGGTGTCTGCCGAACGATACCGCGGGCTCGGCACGCTTTACGTGGAAGATGCACGATTCCGCGCAAACTACGACAAGCATCGCGCCGGGCTTGCCAAATTCATGAAAGCCGCGATGGAGTATTACTGCGACCACACGCTGACGAAGTAAGCATTCAAAAGCCGATGACCACAGCGCCCGGTTTGTTTTGCGGAAACCGGGCGCTGTGGTATTTGCAATCCATGCCGAATCGAGTAGAATAGCGCAAACGTAGCACAGGTTTGCCAACTTGTTTCGCTGATCTGAAGGAGCATCTATGCCGGACACATCGTTGGAGTTCGAACACCTCTTTGCAGACTCGCCGCTGCGCAAGCCGCTCTACGCGGCGCTTTTTTGCGTTTTGCTTCTCGCTTTGCTCGGCATTGGCGCATACAATTTGCTCTGGCCCCTCTACGGCGGGTCGGCGAACATCATCAGGGTTTTTGTGATCGGCGCGCTCATCGCCGCGGTCGTATCGATTCCCGCGATCGTGCTGGTGTGGTATCTCGACCGCCGCGAGCATGAATCGCCGCTGCTGCTGGGCGGCGCGGCGGTGTGGGGCGCGGTCGTGAGCGTGAGTCTCTCCTTGTTGTTCGGCGACGCGCTGTACGGTTATCTGTTGCGCGTTGCCAAAGCCTCCGGCGGTACCGTCTTTGGATTCTCAGCCGAGACGGTCAGCGCGGTGTTGACGACTCCGATGGTCGAGGAAATCGTCAAAGGATTCGCGATCCTGATTCTGTTCTGGCTCCTGCGCGCGGATTTTGACGATTTGCGCGATGGGCTGCTCTACGGCGCGATGGTCGGCTTGGGCTACAATGCGGCGCAGTACGCGATTTTTATCTTGCAGGAATACGTCACCAGTGGGACGCCGCCTTATCTTTCGATGGGCGCGCTGCAATTCGTGTTTCTCGGCGTCAACGGGCATTTCATTTACAGCGCACTGCTCGGCGCCGGCTTTGGACTCGCGCGGCAGTCGCACGATCCGCGCTTGCGGAAACTTGCGCCGCTGGGCGGCATTGCGCTCGCGATTCTCGCCAATATCCTCGCGAACTCGGTCGGGACCAAAGTGATCAACGAAACAGTCCGCGCGTTCACCGGCGCGCGGCTGCTCTTCGCCAGTACGCCGCCGCTCGTCGTGTGGGCGGCGACCGCGCTGGGCACGCTCGCGTCCAACTTTTGGGCGTACATCCTCTTGGGCATAGCGGTCTATCGCAGCGAACAGTGGGAAGTGGAAACGGTGCGCCGATCTCTCTTCGGCGAAGTCAACGTCTCGGTCACGCCGGACGAGTACGCGCTGATCGAACGCGACGCGCCGTTCAAGGGCCGCCGCGTGCCGGGCTATCCGCCAAAGATCGCGCGGGCGATTTTCCGCGCGCAGAATGAGTTGGCGTACCGCAAATGGCACGTGGAAGCGGACGGCGGCAAAGCGGACGACGACGGGCTGGTGAAGGGATGGCGCGCGCGGATCGCGTCACTGCGCGCAAGCGCAAAGCACTAAAGAACGATCGTTGCAGACTGGTGGGCGACGAACACGAATTCTGCACCATGACCGCATGCGTCGCGCGTGCTTGCTGATTTTATGCCGGATATTTGCGACGTGACAAAACTAGCTTTTGCACAGACCGTGTCGATTTTGCCGCCCGTTGTTCGACATATTAGTAGAGGGAGAGTTCACCGTCGGTCAAACGGGTCCGACAGCTCGCCCAAAGCACAAAATAAAAAGGAGATATGAGTATGCGATTCATGGTTCTAGTGCCTGCCGGCAACGGCTCCGAGGAAGGCGTTCTGCCCGACGAAAACTTGCTGACCGAAATGAACAAGTTCAACGAGGAGATGGTGAAAGCGGGCGTGATGCTCGCGGGTGAGGGGCTGCACCCAAGCTCGAAAGGCGCGCGCATCAAGTACGCGGACGGGAAGACGACGGTGATCGACGGACCCTTCACCGAATCGAAAGAGTTGATCGCTGGCTTTTGGCTAATCCAAGCCAAGTCGAAGGAAGAGGCGATCGCGTGGATGAAACGTGCGCCCTTTGGAGGCGGCGTTGAGCTTGAGATTCGGCAGGTGTTCGAGACAGAAGACTTTGGACCTGCGCTCACGCCCGAACTCCGACAGCAAGAGCAGCGTCTGCGTGCGCAGTCTGCCGCCAACGCGAAACGATCGTAAGGAGACATGACGATGCCAAAAATCACACCGTTCCTATGGTTCAATGACAACGCCGAAGAGGCGGTGAATTTCTATACCGCCATCTTCAAGAATTCAAAGATTCTCAGTATGAATCGTCTTCCTGAAGGCACGCCCGGTCCCGCAGGAAAAGTGATGACCGCGACATTCCAACTTGAGGGTCAAGAATTCATGGCGCTCAACGGCGGTCCGGAATTCAAATTCACCGAGGCAATTTCGCTCTACGTAAACTGCGAGACGCAGAAAGAGGTAGATGAGCTGTGGGACAAACTCATTGCCGGTGGCGGCGAACCAAGCCAATGCGGCTGGCTGAAGGATAAATTTGGTTTGTCGTGGCAAATCATTCCCAGCGCCTTGGGTCAAATGTTGGGAGACAAAGACCCGCGAAAATCACAAAACGTGATGCAAGCGATGTTGAAAATGAGCAAGATCGACATTGCGACCTTGCGGCGAGCGTACGAGCAAAAATAACACTGCACAGAAAGGAGATCAGACGATGAAATTCCTGATGTATACGCTCGGCGACGATAGTACGCCGATCCCGCCCCCCAGCCCGGAATTGTTGGTGGAGATGGGCAAGTTCATGAAGGAAGTTACGGATGCCGGTGTGCTCCTCGCCACCGGTGGGATGGCGCCAACCTCGGAGGGCACCACAGCGCGACTCTCGAATGGTAAATTCACGGTGACCGACGGACCGTACGCCGAGTCGAAAGAGTTGATCGGCGGCTGGGCGCTTGTCCAAGTCGACTCGAAAGCGGAAGCGATCCATTGGGCTGAGCGATTCCTGCGCATTAATGGCGGCGGCGAGTCCCGCATCCGCCAGGTCTTTGGACCCGACGATCCAATGCCAAACTTTACATGACAACTCCCAACACGCAGCGCGCGATTGAGGCGGTCTGGCGGATCGAATCCGCCAGACTCATCGCGAGTCTCGCCCGCATCGTGCGTGATGTTGGACTGGCGGAAGACCTGGCGCAGGGCGCTCTGGTCGCCGCGCTCGAACAGTGGCACGAGTCAGGCATCCCGGATAATCCGGGCGCCTGGCTGATGGCAACGGCGAAGCATCATGCCATCGATCTGATTCGCCGAAACGTGCGGCTGGAGCGCAAGACCGAAGAACTGGGTCGCGCGCTCCAAATCGAACAAGAGTTGACCGTGTCGGATTTCGACGCTATACGCGATGATGATATCGACGACGATCTCCTGCGCCTCATATTCATCGCATGTCATCCGGTTCTCTCGACCGAGGCGCGCGTTGCGCTCACGCTGCGACTGATTGGCGGTCTGACGACCGAAGAAATCGCGCGGGCATTTCTCGTCCCCGAGCCAACTATTGCCCAACGCATCGTGCGCGCCAAGCGGACGCTCGCCGAAGCGCGCGTTCCTTTCGAGGTGCCGGTCGGAGCCGAACGCGCCGCGCGTCTGTCGTCGGTACTAGAAGTCATCTATCTCATCTTCAACGAGGGCTACACAGCGACCGCCGGCGACGATTGGCTGCGACCGGCGCTCTGTGAAGATGCGCTTCGTCTCGGGAGGATTCTGGCAGAGCTAGTTCCGAACGAGTCGGAGGCGCATGGGCTGGTCGCGCTGATGGAAATCCAGGCGTCGCGTTCGAGGGCACGCGTAGGACCTTCGGGCGAGCCGATTCTACTTTTCGATCAAAACCGCGCGCGCTGGGATCGACTCCTTATGGGTCGCGGTCTCGCGGCGCTGGAACGCGCAGAGAAACGCGGCGGCGCCTCCGGACCGTACGTGTTGCAAGCCGCGATTGCCGCCTGTCACGCGCGTGCCCACACTCCGGCAGAGACAGATTGGGGACGCATCGTTGCACTGTACGACGCGCTCGCCCAGCTCACGCCATCGCCCATTGTGGAATTGAACCGTGCCGTCGCGGTCGGAATGGCATTCGGTCCCGCCGCCGGACTTGAGATCGTCGATGCGCTAACTTCGGAACCCTCGCTCAAGGGCTACCACCTCTTGCCGAGCGTGCGGGGCGACTTGCTCACCAAGCTCGGTCGCCTCGCTGAAGCGCGCGCGGAATTCGAGCGCGCGGCGTCACTCACACGAAACGAACGTGAGCGCGCACTGCTCCTTGATCGCGCCGCCGCTGAATCGACGCAGTGAGTGGAGACATCCACATTCAGATCCCCCAAAAAATAGCACCCTGCGTCTTCTACGAGAAACAGGGCGCTTCGTTTTTCATTCGCGTCGCTTCGCGCGACCCTTGCCCTGGCGGGAACGTGGCTGTGCCTGAAGTGCGGCACAGTCATGCCGGGGTTCGCGGGTCACAAATCCCGCGTCGCGAACACGCGTACGCCGATTGCCAGCGCGAGGACGAGGTAAACGCCGGCGTACCAAACCATCAGCTCGCTCGGAACCGAGACGGTCATCATCGGTCCGCTGAATGCCACGCCGAGCACCTGCGCGATCGGCGGCGTCATATCGTACGCGGCGCGCCGCCACAACGCCTCGCTCGGAATGATCAGACTCGACACGATGCCGATGTTGACCGCGGCTTGATTTTGCAGCAGCGCGCCAAACTGCTCGACCCAACCGCCGATGAACGCGACGCCGTACAGTCCAAAGATCACGCCGCCGGTCGCCAGCGTCGTCAACATGCTGCTGAACATCAGCGTGATCGTCATAATGAGTAGCGTTTCGAGATAGATCAGCAGCACGCCGCTGCCGGCGTTCGGCACGACATAGCCGTCCAGCACGAACGCCACCGCCATGACGCCGCCGATCATCAGCACGAGGTAGAGCGCGAGCAGCCCCGCGAATCCCAGCCATTTGCCGAAGACGATCTCCGCGCGTCGCACCGGTTTGGTCACGAGCGCTTGAATCGTTCCTGATCCAATTTCGCCGGCGAGCGTGTCCGCGGAAACGAGCGCGCCCATCGCGATCGCGAGAAAGTT
>JBBIJS010000112.1:0-9088 GCA_037445855.1 Chloroflexota bacterium
TACGAGATCATTACGAAACGCGGCGCCAAGCCGTCCTTCAAGGGCTACCGCGGATTCCCGGCGTCGATCTGCACGTCGATCAACCAAGAAGTGGTGCACGGGATTCCGAATAAAAAGCGCATCCTGCAGAACGGCGATATTATCGCGGTCGACGTGGGCGCAACGCTCAAGGGCTTTGTCGGCGACGCGGCGTTCACCGCCGCCGTGGGCACGGTGTCCGAGGCGGCGCGGCGGTTGATCGAAACGACCGAGGGCGCGCTGAGCGCGGGCATCGATCAGGCGCGGCGCGGCAAGTACTTGGATGATATTTCGGGCGCGGTGCAGGACTATGCGGAAGCGCGCGGGTTCTCCGTCGTGCGCGAGTACGTGGGTCACGGCGTGGGACGCGCGATGCACGAGGAACCGCAGATTCCGAATTATCGACAAGGCAAGCGCGGTCCGCAGCTCAAGCCCGGTATGACGCTTGCGATCGAGCCGATGCTGAACGAAGGCGTGTGGGCAACCCGGACACTGCGCGATAAATGGACAGTGGTTACCCAAGACGGAAAACTCTCGGCGCACTTTGAACACACGGTCGCGGTGACCGAAGACGAGCCGGAGATTTTGACAAAGTTGTGACTGGTTGACTGGTTACTGACTCGGAGGTACGAATGAAAGTGCAACCTTCAGTGAAACCGCGCTGCGACAAATGTAAGGTCGTGCGCCGGCGCGGTATCGTGCGGATCATTTGCGAGAATCCAAAGCACAAGCAGAAGCAAGGATAGAGGTCTGGAACTTTGAAATTAGAAGTTAGAGCCAACTCCAACTTCTATATTCCAACTTCCAACCTCCAGTTGCCGGAGGAAACATGGCTCGTATTTCAGGCGTCGATCTACCGCGACAAAAGCGGGTGGACATTGCACTGCGGTATTTGTTCGGCATTGGACCGATGCGCGCGAATGAAGTGCTCGAGAAGGCGCAGGTCAATCCCGCGATCCGCGTGAAGGATTTGTCCGAAGCCGAAGTGTCACGTATCCGCACCGTCGTCGACCGCGATTACAAAGTGGAAGGCGATTTGCGGCGCGAGATCGCGATGAACATCAAGCGAATGCAGGAGATCGGCACGTATCGCGGCTTGCGGCATCGCCGCAGTTTGCCGGTGCGCGGACAGCGCACGCGCACGAACGCGCGCACCAAGCGCGGCGCGAAAAAGACGGTGGCGGGCCGCCGGCGTTCCAAGGCGAAGAAGTAATGATTGGAGGTTGGACGTTAGAAGTTGGAGCTTGGACGGAGTCCAATTCCTTTTGCAACTTCTAACCCCCACCGTCCAGATTCTGGAGGATTTGTGGCAGAAGATCAAGTTCCAGCGACGACAACCCCCGCGCCCGCGGCGAGTGGCAAGCGCCCCGTGCGACGCGGCGGCAAGAAAGAGCGCCGCGCGGTTCCGTTCGGCAAGGTCTACATCCAGGCGACGTTCAACAATACGATCCTCACGTTCACCGATAACCAGGGGAACACGATCGCGTGGGGTAGCGCCGGCGCTGCCGGGTTCAAGGGCTCGCGCAAGAGCACTCCGTACGCCGCGCAGATCGCTGCGCAGAATACCGCGCGCGCCGCGCTGGACGCCGGCATGCGCGAGGTAGATGTGCTGGTGCAGGGACCGGGACCGGGGCGCGAATCCGCGATCCGCGCGCTTCAGCAAGCCGGCATTCGCGTCCGCTCGATCGCGGACAAGACGCCGATTCCGCACAATGGTTGTCGTCCGCCGAAGAAACGGCGGGTGTAGGAGGATTCATGGGACGATTTATCGGATCAGTTTGCGCGCAGTGCCGGCGCGAGGGCGAAAAACTTTACCTCAAGGGCGACCGGTGCATGTCACCCAAGTGCGCGTTTGAAAAACGCAGCTACCCGCCCGGACCGCATGGGCAATCGGGATCATTCCGCCGCAAGGTGAGCGATTATGGAACGCAGCTGCGCGAAAAACAAAAGGCGCGCCGCATCTACGGCGTGTTCGAGCGGCAGTTCCGGCGTTATTTCCACGAGGCGACCAAGAGTACCGGCGTGACCGGCGCGGCGCTGCTGCAATATCTCGAAACGCGGCTGGACAACATCGTGTACCGGCTGGGCTTTGCGGCGAGCCGCAAGCAAGCGCGGCAATTGGTCTTGCACGGGCATATCACGGTCAACGGCAAGAAATTGTCGGTGCCCTCGTTCCTTGTCAAGCCCGGCGACACCATCGCGGTGCTGGAAGCGAGCCGCAAGAGTCCGTTCTTCGAAGCGATCGCCAAGGAATTGTCTCATCAGGTGCTGCCTGAGTGGCTTGTCCTGGACGCGGCGAATCTCTCCGGCAGTGTGACTACTCTGCCGACGCGACAGCAGATCGAGACGCCATTGAAAGAACAATTGATTGTTGAGTACTACAGCCGGTAGAATTAGTCGGTTAGGTGGTTAGGTTGTTGGGTGGTTAGGATACTTCATCTAACTACCTCACTACCAAACCACCCCACCACCTAATTCTACCAGGAGGGTGCGCGTTGGAAGCAGTATTGCCCAAGATTGAAGCGGAAGCAACTTCGAAAAATTACGGAAAATTTGTCATCGGTCCGCTCGACAGCGGATACGGCGTGACGCTCGGCAACGCGCTGCGGCGCGTCTTGCTGGCGTCGCTTTCCGGCGCGGCGGTGAGCTCGATCAAAGTGGAAGGGGTTCACCACGAGTTCACGCCGATCCCGCAAGCCAAAGAAGACATGACCGGGCTGATCCTGAATGTCAAGCAGTTGCGGTTCAAGTTGTTTGACACCGATCAGTCGGTGCGGTTGCATTTGGAAGCGCGCGGCCGCGGCACAATCACCGCCGGCGACATTCAGTTACCGGCGCAGGTGGAGATCATCAACCCGGACTTGCATCTCCTCACGCTCGATTCGGACGACGCGGCGTTCGATATGGATTTGGCGGTCTCGCGCGGCAAGGGATATTCGCCGGCGGAAGAGCGCGGCAAGCTCCCGATCGACGAGATTCCGGTGGATGCCGTCTACAGCCCGGTTCGGAAAGCCAACTTCCGCGTGGAGCCGGCGCGCGTGGGGCAGGTGACGAATTACGATAACCTGGTTCTGGAAATCTGGACCGACGGTTCGATCACGCCGCGCGAAGCGCTGACCGAGAGTGCGCGGATGCTGCTCAAGCTCTTCAACCTCGTCGCCGGTTTCGCGGCAGAGCCGGAAGTCGAAGCGGTCACCGAGTCCGAGATTCCGAGCCGCGTCTACGACACGCCGATCGAGGAATTGGAACTGTCCGTGCGCGCGTACAACTGCCTCAAGCGCGCCAGTATCACCAAAGTCGGCGAGGTGCTGGAACGCTTGCAGAAGGGCAAAGACGAAATCCTTGCCATTCGCAACTTTGGCCAGAAATCTCTGGATGAATTGATGGAACGCTTGCAGGAGAAGGGTTACTTGGAAGCGATTCAACCGGCGGCGGACGTGATGGCGTCATCTGAAGAAGGCGGCGAGTCCGATACGGCATCGCCGAGCGAAGGGGAATAGTTATGCGACATCAGATAGCGGGCCGCCAGTTGGGGCGCGACAAGAGCGCGCGCAAGGCGCTCTTCCGAAGTTTGATCACCGAGTTATTCCTGCACGAACGGATCGAGACGACCGAAGCAAAAGCCAAAGCCGTCCGGGGGGATGCTGAAAAGCTGATTACTCTGGCGAAGCGCGGCGACGTGCACGCGCGCCGGATCGCCGCGGCGACTATCCTGGATCCCAAAGTGACGAAGAAGCTGTTCGAGACGCTGGGACCGCGTTACAAAGAGCGCGCCGGCGGTTACACGCGCCTGTTCAAGGTCGGTCCGCGCTTCGGCGACGCCGCGCCCATCGTCATCATGGAATTGGTTGACCGCGAGGTCTAGTCAGATCGTCAAGTAGTCATCTAGTCGTCCGGCTGACTGCGAGACTAAGACTATGGCTATGAGACGACTCCTCGCGATCGTGGAATACGACGGCACGAATTTCGAAGGGTTCCAGATTCAGAATCGCCGCCGCACGGTGCAAGGCGAGATCGAGAAAGCGCTGTACCAGGTCACCGGCGAGAGGATTCGCGTGACAGGCGCTGGCAGAACGGACACCGGGGTTCACGCGGCAGGGATGGGCGTTCACTTTGACACCGTGTGGCGCCGAACGCCGGAGATTTTGCAGAGGGCGCTGAACGCCGTCTTACCAAGCGATATCGCGATTCGCCGGGTGACGCAAGCGCCGCCGGATTTCTCGGCACGCTACAGCGCAACGAGCCGGGCGTATCGGTACACGATCCTGAATCAGGCGGTGCGCGCGCCGCTCGTAGAGCGCTACGCGCTGGTCGTCGCGGAGCCGCTCGCCGCCGACGCGATGGATGCCGCCGCCCGCTGCTTGATCGGTCCGCATGATTTTGGCGCATTCGGTACGCCGCCGCGCGGCGACAACACCGTGCGCGAGATGTACGCCGCGCAAGTGCGGCGCGACGGGGAGCGCGTGCTGGTCGATTTGGAAGCGAACGCGTTCCTGTATCGGATGGTGCGGCGAATTGTGGGAACGCTGATCCCCGTCGGCAAGGGCGCGCTGAGCATCACCGAGTTTAACGGGGTGCTGGAGAAAAAGCGGCGCGCGGGTCAAGCGGTTCCGCCGCATGGGTTGTGCTTGATCGCAGTCAAATATGATCTCTAGCCGCTGGGCACACCGAAGAGAGCATTCTGGTTTTTGTTTCTGTGTGATTCTGCGGCAGACCACTGTTTTTGGAGCGAAGGATGAAAACATTCAACACCAAGCCCGATGATATCAAACGGGAATGGTACCTGGTCGATGCCGATGGTAAAACCCTCGGACGACTTGCCTCTGGGATCGCGCGCGTGCTAAAAGGCAAGCACAAGGTGATGTATACGCCGCACATTGATACCGGCGATTTCGTCGTGGTGGTCAACGCGGAGAAGATTCACGTCACCGGCAACAAGCTGGATGAAAAGTTCTACGTGCGCCACTCGGGCTATCCGGGCGGGCTGACAAAAATCTTTTTGCGCGATCAAATCGACAAACACCCGGACCGCGTCATCAAGGCGGCGGTGTGGGGCATGTTGCCGAAAGGTCGGCTGGGTCGGCAGATGTTCAAGAAGTTGAAAGTGTACCGCGGCGCCGCGCACCGGCATGTCGCGCAAAAGCCCAAGGCGTTGGAGGTCTAAGCATGGCGACTGGAAGATATTACGAAGGGATTGGTCGACGCAAGGCGGCGGTTGCGCGCGTGCGGTTGTTCGCCGGCAGCGGCAGTTTCATGGTGAACGACAAGCCGCTAACGGAATACTTCCCCCTGCCGAGTCTTTCGAATCAGGCGCTGAGTCCGCTCAAGAGGACGCAAAACGAGGAACGCTTTACCGTCACGGTGCACGTGAATGGCGGTGGGCAGGTGGGACAGTCGGACGCGGTGGCGCTGGGGTTGGCGCGTGCGCTGCTGGCAGCCGACGCGAATTTCAAGGGCGTGCTGCGCAAAGCCGGCTTGCTGACGCGCGATCCGCGCGAGAAGGAACGCAAGAAACCGGGCTTGAAGAAAGCGCGCAAGGCGAAGCAGTACACCAAGCGCTAGAACGCGCGCGATGGGTTCTGGAACAAGGAACGGGCGAGGAGCAATCCCCGCCCGTTGTATTATTTGGTGACTGTTCAGACCGGAGTCATTCCGAGAATACATTCCGCCGCGCGGTATGTATTCTCGAAATGACACTGCGTAACAGCAGTTCCATTATTTGAGCAATTACCCATCGCGCACCGAAAGCCGCGCGCTGGGCAGATCAAATCTTCGGTGTGTGGGTGGCAATGAAATCGAGCACGCGCGTCCAGGCGTCGGCGGAGGCGTCCGCGAATTCCGCGCTGCGCCGATCGAAGAAACTGTGCGTCGCGCCCGGATACGTCACGAGATTGTGCATGACGCCCGCATGATCCAACTGCTCGTCGAGCTGTTGAATGTCGCTCGGTGGAATGCTGGCGTCCGCGCCGCCAAACAGTCCGAGTATCGGGTAGCGATTCTGCGCGGCGCGTTCGAGCGTAGCGCCTTTGGCGCCGGCAACGGGTCGGCTCAGACCGGCATAGAACGTGATGATGCCGGACAGATCGAACTCCTCTGCGCCGGCATGCAAGGCGAGTGTTCCACCGCGACAAAAGCCGACGATGAAGGTCGCGCGCGCGGTCTTGCTTTGGCGGCGCAGATAAGCGAGTGCTGCCGCGACATCGGCGCGGAAAGTGGGGAGCATCATCTGTTCGACGTGGGGCTTGTAATCGAACGCGTCATCGCGCGGCGTCACGCCGGCGGTGCGTCCGAAGTAGTCGATCGCCAGCGCGCGGATGCCGGTCTCGGCGAAGCGCAGCGCCAGCTCTTTGTAGAATTGATGCAAGCCGCGGATATCGGGAAGAATCACGACTTGCGCGCCAGTGGTTTGCGCCGAGTAAGCGATGTACCCGGCGAAGCGCGCGCCATCCGCCGCGATCAAGACAACATCTTGCCCATCCGCCGCGCCGCCGGAAATCGGCGGGAGCGGTGGTCGTGCGTCCAGATCGTAACACATATTTTACCTTCCTGTTGATCGAGCGGGGTTAAAGACAAACAGGGCGGAGTATCGCGCGACTAGCGCGCCAAGTCAATCGGGTTTCTATGCGTGCCCAAACACGTACAAGATGCCGACCGCGACGACTCCCCATGCGACGAGCGCGCCGAAGAGCCACTGGTCGCGCAGCACCATCTCTTCCGGACTGCCGCCTTCTTTCCTAACGTGGACTAGGTACAACAGCCGAAAGACGACGTAGAGCGCGAACGGGATCGTCAGCATCATCGCGTGATTCTTCGGCAGGTTGTCGGCGGAGAAGGTGTAGAGCGAGTACGCCATCACGAACGACGCCGTCGTCACGGAAATCATTTCGTCGAGGACTTCGGGATTATATTCCTTGAGGATGAGCCGGTGCTTGGCGGCTTCCTCTTCTAGCAGCAAGAGTTCATGACGCCGCTTGCTAAAACCGATGAAGAGCGCGAGCAGCACCGTGCAGACGTACAGCCACGGCGACGCCGGGACGTGGATCGCCGCCGCGCCGGCGAGCGCGCGCAGGACCAGACCCGCCGCGAGCGTGAAGACATCGATGATGACCAGGTTCTTGAGGACGAACGAGTATAGCAGCATCGTTACAAAATAAAGCACCGCGACCATGCCAAATTCGAAATCGAGCACGAACGCCAGCGGCAGCGTGATGAGCAGGAACACGCCGATCGCCACGATCGCGTGAGCGCGCGGGAGCGCGCCCGACGCGAGCGGACGGAAGCGCTTCGTCGGGTGCAGCCGGTCTTTTTCGACATCTACCAAGTCATTGATGAGATAGACGACGCCAGACAAGACGCAGAACAGTGCAAACGCCGCGGTCGCCGTCGCGAACATCAAGTACATCTCATTCGTGAAGGGCTGCCAGTATTGGCGCAGCGTGAACAGGAACGGAAGGTAAATGATGAGGTTCTTGGTCCACTGGCGCGGGCGCATGGTCTTGAGCAAGTTGATGAGCACGATGTCCTCCAAGTTGCGGGTATCATACGCGAAATCAGATACAAGTCAATTTATGATTTACAATTTCAGGTTTCGCGTGGCGGCGCCATGTCCGTTAAATCATAAACTGAAAACCGAAAATCATAAATGACTTGACTTTTTGCCGCGTTACGCTTATCTTTGAGCTGTGAGCAAAAAGCGACTGGATGTCTTGCTGGTGGAGCGCGCGCTGGTGGAGTCGCGGCAGCGCGCCCAGGCGCTCATCCTCGCCGGCGACGTGCAGGTGAACGGCAAGCGGGTCGATAAAGCCGGGACGCTCATTGCCGACGATGCGGCGATCACGCTGCGCGCGCCGCTCAAGTACGTCGGACGCGGCGGGCTGAAGCTCGAAGGCGCGCTGGACGCGTTCCGCATCGATCCGCGCGGCAAAACTTGCGCCGATATCGGCGCATCGACCGGCGGGTTCACTGATTGTCTGTTGCAGCGCGGCGTGACACGCGTCTACGCCATCGACGTTGGCTACGGACAGCTGGCGTGGAAATTACGGAGCGACGCGCGCGTCGTCGTGATGGATCGAACGAACATCCGGCGTCTCGACGCGCTGCCAGAGCCGATTGACCTCGCGGTGATCGACGTTTCGTTCATTTCGCTGACGCTGGTGTTGCCGGCGGCAAAGAAATTGCTGCAGCCGCGCGGTGAAATCATCGCGCTGATCAAGCCGCAGTTCGAGGCGGGACGCGCGCAGGTGGGGAAGGGCGGCATCGTACGCGACGCGCGCGTCCACCGCGCGGTCATCGAAAAAATCGCGCGGCACGCGGTGGAAAGCGGTCTGCGCGTGCGCGGGATCTGCCGTTCGCCGCTGCACGGCGCGGACGGCAATATCGAATTCTTCGCGCGCTTGAGCGCGAAGCAAGACGTGGAAAGTGTTGAGGTCGGAAAAGAAATTGAGCGTTCAGTTACCCAAGACACTGGTTGAGTCAACGCCCGCCGTCACGTTCCGGCATCTCCCGCGCCACGTCGGAATTATGATGGACGGCAACGGACGCTGGGCGCGCCAGCGCGGCTTGTCGCGGCTTGCCGGGCATCGCTACGGCACGCAGAACGTTCGCCGCGCGCTCGACGCGTGCTCCAAGTACGGCATCCGCGTTGTCACGCTCTACGTCTTTTCGACCGAGAATTGGGGGCGACCGCGCTCCGAGATCGATGGTTTCTTTGAACTGCTGGGCGAGGTCATCGACCGCGAGACGGAGAACTTTCGCGCGCAGGGCGTGCGGCTGATCCACAGCGGCTCGCTTGACGGCGTCCCGGCGGCGCTCGCGGATAAAGTCGCGCGCGCGGTCGCGTTGACGCGCGACAATCGCGAATATATTCTGAACGTCGCGTTCAACTACGGCGGGCGTATGGAAATCCTGCGCGCGGCGCGGCGAATCCTTGCGGACGGGCTTGAGCCGGACGCGGTGTCGGACGAGCTGTTCGATCGCTATCTCTACACGGCGGGCATCGGCGATATGGACTTGGTCATTCGCACCGGCGGCGACCAGCGCCTCTCGAATTTCTTTCCGTGGCAAGCCGCGC
>JBBIJS010000113.1:0-9001 GCA_037445855.1 Chloroflexota bacterium
AATGAAAGAATCACCGGTTATTCTTCGCCCAGCACCCGTGCTCTTTGATATGCCGCTCGTACTCGTCGCGGAAAATCTTGACGCTGCCCAGCACCGGCGACGTGGAGAAATCGCCGAGCGGGCACAGCGTGCGACCCTGCATTTGCGTCGCGACGTTCGCGACCAGATCAATATCGCCCATCGTGCCGATGCCGGCGTCGATGCGCTCCAGCACGCGCGACATCCAGTATGTGCCTTCGCGACACGGCGTGCACTTGCCGCACGACTCGTGCTCGAAGAATCGCACCATCTTTTTCGCTGCCCACACGACGCACGTGTCTTCGTCCAGCGCGATCACGGAGGCGGAGCCCAGCAGTGAGCCAAATGGCGCGAGCGCTTCGAAATCGAGTTTGACGTCCATCACCGCTTCGCCCGCAGGGGCGAGCGGACTCAGCATCGGACCGCTCGCGCCGGCGGGCAGAATCGCCTTGAGTTTTTTGCCGCCGCGAATGCCGCCGCCGAATTCGTAAATCAAATCGCGGAACGTGATACTGCCGAACGGCGCTTCGTAATTACCGGGACGATTGACGTGACCGCTCAGGCAAAACACTTTCGGTCCCGTCGATTTCGGCGTACCGATTTTGGCGTACCATTCCGCGCCGCGCTCGATAATGATCGGCACGTTCGCGAGCGTTTCGACATTATTGATGACCGTTGGCTTGTTGTAGAGTCCGACGCTCGCGGGAAACGGCGGCTTGACGCGCGGCTGTCCCAGCTTGCCTTCCAACGATTCGAGCAGCGCGGTTTCTTCGCCGCAAATGTATGCGCCTGCCCCGCGGTGCACGGTGATCGTCAGCGTATAATCGGAACTAAAAACATTATTGCCAAGATAGCCGCGCGCTTGCGCGTCGGCGATCGCACGCGCCAACGCTGCCGCTGCCGCTGGAAACTCGCCGCGAATGTAAATGAACGCGTGATTGCACTGGATCGCGTACGACGCGATCGCGATGCCCTCGATGAACTGGTGCGGATTGCGCTCCATCATCTCGCGGTCCTTGAACGTGCCCGGCTCCGACTCGTCCGCGTTCGCGACGAGATAGCGCGGAAAGACGCCTTTCGGCAGAAAACTCCATTTGACGCCGGCGGGAAAACCCGCGCCGCCGCGTCCGCGCAAACCCGACGCCTTGACCACATCGGTGACCTGATCGGGCGTCATCTCCTTCACGGCTTTACGGAGCGATTGATAGCCGCCGTGCTGCTCGTAAACGGAAATGTCTTTGAGGTTTTCGATATCGAGGTCGCGCAGAATGAGATGTTCACTCATCGATCCACATCCCCCAACACAATGTCCGTCATCGCGATGATACCGACGAGGTCGGCGAGGTAATACCCCTTCGATATGAACGGCAGCGTCTGCAAATTGGCGAACGACGGCGTGCGCACATGCACACGGTGCGGCATGTTCGTGCCATTGCTCGAAACGAGAAACCCCAGCTCGCCGCGCGGCGATTCAACCGCCGCGTACGCAAATCCAACCGGCGGCTTGAAACCTTCCGTCCATAATTTGAAATGATGAATCAAACTTTCCATCGACAGTTGGAGTTCTTGCTTGGGCGGCGGCGCGACCTTGCGATTGCTCGTCACGTACGGCTGCCCTTTCGTCTTCGCAAACTTGTCCAGCGCCTGATCGAGAATGCGGAGACTCTGCCGCATCTCTTCCATGCGCATATAGTAGCATTCGAGCACATCCGCCTTCGCGCGCGCGCCAACCGGCACATCGAAATCGTATTGCTCGTAGCCGGAGTACGGCGCGACCTTGCGCAAATCCCAGTTCACGCCGGACGCGCGCAGCATGGGTCCAGTGACGCCATACGCGAGCGCCTGCTCTTTGGTGTACTCGGCGATGCCGCGCGTCCGCTCCAGCCAGATCGGATTCTTGTTGAGCAGGTCTTCGTACTCCTTCAAGCGCGGCGGCAGCAGCTTGACGAAGGAGCGAACGGCGTCGGAAAATCCTTCGGGCAGATCGAGCGCCAATCCGCCGAATCGAAAGTAGGATGCCATCATCCGCGCGCCGGCGACCATTTCGAAGATGTCGAGGATGGACTCGCGTTCGCGGAACGCGTAGGTCATCAGCGTCACCGCGCCAATGTCCATCGCCTGCGAGCCGACCGCCACGAGGTGCGACTGGATGCGCTGGAGTTCGCACAGAATCACGCGCGCGATCTGGGCGCGCTCTGGGACATCGACCTCCATCAGCTTTTCCACGGCGAGGCAGTACCCCAGTCCGTTGAAAAATGTGGCGAGGTAATCCATACGATCAAACAGCGGGACTGCTTTCAAGTACGTTTTGTACTCGGCGTTCTTCTCGATCCCGGTGTGCAGGTAACCCACGTCCGGCATCGCGTTGACGATGCGTTCCCCGTCGACCTCCAGCGCGACGCGCAACACGCCGTGCGTCGATGGATGATGCGGGCCCATGTTGATCAGCAATGTTTCAGAATCTTCCGCCGACCACGGCGTCTTGGGATCGGCAAGCCCCACCGGAATCGCGGTCGTCACACCGCGCACACTGCCGATCAGTTCTTGCGCTTTGGGCGGCGCAACCGCGCTCGGTTTCTCGGGTTGAATCTCGGCGTAGGTGTGCGTGAACTCCACCGGCTCGTAGCCCAGCGGATGATCTTTACGCAGCGGATAGTCCGTCGAATAATCGGGCAGCAGGATGCGCTGCAAGAAGGGATGGTCGGTAAACGTGATCCCGAACAGATCGAAGACTTCGCGCTCGTAGAAATTCGCGCCGGGATAGACGGGCGTGACCGAAGGCGCGCGGGTGTCCCAGCTCGAGAGTTGAACGCGCAGACGCAGACGCGTTTGGTGTTCGAGCGAGAGAAGCGAATAGTGGAGATCAAAGCGCGGCTCTTTCGGCAACCAATCGAGCGCGGTAACATCTAGCAGCGTTGCAAAATGCAGAGTGGGGTCGTCGCGCAAAAAGCGCGCCACATCGAGCAGCGACTCGCGCGGAATCGTGACGGTGGTATCGCCGCGAAATTCGTAGACGTCGAAAATCGCGTCGGGAAATCGCTCGCGCAGTTTGGCAAGCGTGTTGTTGATCGTCATGAGAGAATCCTATTTCAAAAGTTCGTTGAACTCGTCAACCGTCAGTCCGGCGTCACGAATCAACTTTCGCAACAAACCCGGTTTCAGCGTCTTGTGATTCGGCGCCGTGAGGGGCAAATGATTTGCATTCGTCTCATCACGCAAACGGATGTGACTACCGCGTTGGCGTACTTGCCGATAGCCGATTCGCTCAAACACGCGAATCGCTTCGCTCGCAGACACGACCGGCAACGGACTCATACAGTTACAGCGACGCTACCAACGAGCGTCTTGGTCGGATTGGGAATTGGAAGTTTTTGCTCGCGCATATCCTCGAGGCAGAGTAGAATCGCCTCTTCAATATTCTTCAATGCTTCTTCAATCGTATCCCCTTGGCTATAGCAACCCGGCAGACTCGGACAGGACACCACGTAGCCACCCACCTCTTCGTCCGGTTCGATGAATACTTTGAAATCGTAAACGTTCATCGTTCACCTCTATCCGCGCAGACCAAATCCTTGAATGCGAATCTGACCTTTCGGTTCACCGTTCTTGATCTTCTCGTGCAGCATCATGATGCCATTCATCAGCGCTTCAGGGCGCGGCGGGCAGCCGGCGACGTAGACATCGACCGGGATGATTTCGTCGACGCCTTGTAGAATCGCATAGTTGTTGTAGATGCCGCCGCACGCCGCGCAATCGCCCATGGCAATCACCCATTTCGGCTCCGGCATCTGATCGTACAGTTGACGGACGACCGGCGCCATCTTGCGCGAGACGCGGCCCGCGACGAACATCAGATCGGCATGCCGCGGCGACGCGCGGTACACCTCCATTCCAAAGCGCGCGAGATCAAAGCGCGGCATGTACACCGCCATCATCTCGATCGCGCAGCAGGCGAGACCGAAGAGCAGGGGCCACATCGATCCCGTGCGCGCCCAGCGGACGACTTCGTCGAGCTTGGCGAACACAATTCCCGACTGCCCCGCTTTGGTTTCGGGTCCGCCGGTCGCGACGGGGATGTCCTCGGGCTTTATCGTTTGAGCGGTCATTGATTTGCGCTCCTCGCAAGAGTAGTCAAGTAAAGCGGGAGACAAGTAGACAGGGAAAATGTGCGGCTTGTTTCCTGGTGTACTTGTCTACTTACTACTTTCCCCATTATATCACATCGTTCGGCATATCACAAACTTATTCGCTGCAAACAAGAAACAGCGTTTCCGATTAAGACCGCTGCAAAACGTAGAGACGCTGCAAGCAACGTCTCTACAAATTCAAACCGATCGGCTCGCCCGTCCCATGTTCTTCGAGTGGCACATTCGGGCGCGTGAGCAACTCGCGCGCGACTTGGAACAGCGTTGGCGGATGCAGCAGCATATTCGCGTATGACGCGTTCGCCATCGGGCACGCGCATTCGCCCGCGGCAATGCTGTGCCGCAGGTTTTTCATCGAGCCGATCTTTTCGAACCAGATCGGCTTCAAATCATAATTCGTCTGCCGCAGATTGCCAACCGGCTCCGCGCGGATGCAGCATGACCACACGTCGCCGTTCGGCGCGATGTGCCCGCTCGCCCAACCGGCAAAGCACGGAATGATCTGCCGCTGTTCGAGCAGCGTGCGCTTTGCCATTTGATAATAGTGCGCACGGAACGATTGCGTGACGCGCGCAAAGCCGCGCGCCGGCGTCGCGTGGGCGCGCGCGCTCAAGAAATCAGCGATCGGGGCGTATTCGCGCGCTATCGGCGTGAGGTTCAAGCCGACCGTGTCGAGTTCGACGCGTTCTTCCGCGACTTCGGTGATGTACGAGTCCGGCGCGAGCGGCTGCAAGCCAGTATAAATGTCGCGAAAGCGTTTGACGTTGAATTGCGAGATGACGGTGTGAATGCTGAGGACGAGGTTTGCGTACTTCTTCTGCAAATCTTTCAGCGTCTTCCACGTCTCCATCGACTTGTCCCAATTGCCGGGAACAAGGCGAATGTCGTCGTGCTCCGCGCCGATGCCGTCGAGCGAGAGATTGATGCCGATGCGCGATTTCGGCGCGTTCGCGCAAATCTTCTCGACGCCTTCGGCGATGCGCTGTGTGAGGATGCCATTCGTTGGAATCGTGATGTATTCGGGCTGACAGTGCTGGTACGCCGCGATAACCATCTCGGGCAGGTCTTTACGCAGGAACGGCTCGCCGCCGGTAAAGGTCATGTAGATCGGTCCGCGTCCGATGTTGCGGAACACGCGCGTCCATTCATCGAGCGTCAGGTCGTCGTTCGGCTTGCGCCACACGTCGCACGTGCGGCACTTGCTGTTGCACCGGTACGAAATGCTGATGACGATGCTGAACGGCAAGAGTTTCGGAGAGCCGAAACGGTAGAAGGACCAATAGAGGGGAATCTTGGGGAGGAGGGAAGCCAACATTCTTGTTCGATCAACTGGCGCGTGCGCCTTTGTTATTCTCCCATTCCACTTTCTCGTAAATCGTCGCCAACGGCATTTCGCATTGCACCGAAGGCAAGACCAAGACCGCGTCTAGATCGTCCAGCGTCTCCAGCACCCAGGAATTCCCATCGCGGCGGAAATGCTCGACGTAGAATTGGGTCTGGTCGATCAACACGTACTCTTGCAGCGTTGGAATCTGGCGATACGTTGCAAATTTTTCGCCACGGTCGTACGGTTTGGTGGAATCAGACCATACCTCGGCGAGGACAATCGGGTTGATTACCGTGTCGTCGCGCCCGGGGAGAAATTCGATTTTGCCGCAAATGCCCATCACATCAGGATAGCAATACAGCCCGCTTTGCTGAATATGCAGACGGACGTCAGTTGCGAAAATGCGGCAAGGTTTGCGCTCGAATAGCCGCGTGAATGATGCCGCCACATGGACGACGATTTGATTGTGATTGATCGACGCGCCCGCCAACGCGAACATCTCGCCGTTGCGGTACTCGCTTTTGTACTCGGCTTGCGCCTCGCGCGCCAGATACTCTTCGGGGGTGATGGCTTTCTCTCTGGAGTGAATCATTGCATCCTCCCACCGCGCCGTCAATGCGCGCCTGCGCTCGCGCGCGTCCCCAACATCATTCGCGATACATCTTGCACGCGCCGTGGCAGATTGCGCCACGTGTCGCGCATCATCAGGCGGCGCACCAGACGCGACGGGCGCAGATAAAAGCGGCGATGCGCCTCGCGCCACTTGCGCTCGACCACATCGGCAGTCAGGTCGCCAACTTGGAAATGCGCCTTGTCCGCTTGAATCGCGTAATCGTCCCAGTTGTGTGAGAAAAGGATGCCTTCCTTTTCGACCAGCTTCCACAGTTCCGTGCCGGGGTACGGCGCGGCAATCATAAAATGCGCGAGGTCGGGATCAAGTTCGAGCGCGAGGCGGATCGTCTTTTCCATCGTCTCTTCGGTTTCGTGCGGCATCCCGAAGATGAAAAAGCCCATCGTCTGCAAGCCCGCCGCTTTCGCGTTTTTGAACGCGTTCCGCACCATGTCCAGCGTCTGCGCTTTTCGGATCACCTTCTTCAAAATCTGCTCATCGCCATTCTCGACGCCAAAACCGACGCGCTTGCAGCCCGCGGCTTTCATCAACTGGAACAGTTCGAGGTCGGTGTGATTCACCTTCATCCCGTGAATCGTCACCCACGGCACAGTGTTCAGCTTTTCGTCGATCAGCGCGCGGCAGAGCGCCTTGGCGCGCTTGAGATCGAGATTCCAAATATCATCGGTCAAGCCGATTTCGGTCGCATGGAAATCGCGCACGAGCATCCGCCATTCTTTGATGACATTCTCGACGGAGCGCGGCCGCCACGTGTCGCCGGTGATCGGCTTGGAACAGTAAGTGCATTTGTACGGGCAGCCGCGCGAGGTGACGACGGTGTACGCGCGCGCGTGCGGATCAAGCCCATCCGTCAGCGGATTCAGATTGGTATAGCGTTCGATCTTGAAAAGGTGATACGCCGGCAGCGGTATGTTGTCGAGATCGGGACGCAGCGGACGGTCGAGGTTGTGCATCACTTTGCCGGTCGCGTCGCGCCACGATAATCCGAGAATGTTCACGAATTGGGGACGGAGGACGCAGGACGGATGACCGTCGTCCGTCTTCGGTCTTCCGTCATTGGTCTGTTCCAATGCCCGCAGGATTTCCACCAGCGCGTCTTCGCCCTCGCCGCGTACGACCAGATCGACTTCGGGCTTGCGCATCGATTCGTCCGGCTGAAGCGTGAGGTGCGGTCCGCCAAGAATCGTCACCGCGCCGCGCGCTTTCGCATCGCGCGCGCCTGCCCACGCGTTTTCGATCAGCACGGTTGGAGCAGAAATACCGACGACATCGTACGGCTGCCCGTCGGCGATCGCGCGGTCGAGCAGCTGCGCGACGGATTCAGTTTCGACCGCGCCGTCGTGCAGCGTCACGTCCGTATATCCATTCGCGAGCAACGAGCCGGCAAGGTAGCCCAAGCCGTTGTGCAGGTGCGCGCGCGAATTCCAAACTTTAGATTCAGGAGAAACAAGAAGAACGCGCATATTCCAATTTCCTATTTTCTTCGCCAGCTCTCGATCTTCACGCCCAAGCCCTCGAAATCCTTTGCGTTGTCGGTTACCAAAATCGCGCCGAGCCGTTTCGCCTGGACGGCAATGAGCAAATCGGCGTCGTCAATCGGCTTGCCGGCTTTCGCGCGCTCTGCCCACCAGCGCGCCGCGAGTTCCCAATCTGCCTGAACAGTATCGCACCCGGCAAATTGATTCGCCAGACGCTCAAATGTCGCCATTTGTTTTCTGGCATCGCGTTTCAGCAATCCGCGTTTGACTTCATAGAACACAACCGCCGAAAGCAAAAGCACATTATCGTTTGCAATCGCTTGACGGAATCGTTGTTCCGCGAGTTCTTCTCTGCGAATAATCGCGGAGAGAATGTTGGTGTCGAGCAAGTACGTTGTCATATTTCAATATCGCGAAATCGAAGACGATGTGTACGCAACTCATGCTCAAAGTCGTCCCACTGCTCTGGCGTCCAATCATCGGGCTCCTTCATCCATTCGTCAAGCCATGCCAAGAACTCGTCCTTGCCTTGTCGGGTACGTTTGTATACTGGTTTTGGATTTGCAACATGTCGTTTGCCATTTTTACGCGCGTCTGTTTTCTCGACCGGCACGATCAACAATCCCATGCCGGTATCTCTCCAGCGTAGTTTCGATTTCGCGGTGACGCGATAGCGTTCCCGCAACACGCGTGGAATTTCAGTTTGCCCGCGCGCGGTGACCACCGTGATCGGTTCGGCAGCGTAGGATGTTTTCGATTCTTTCAGCTTCGCCATCGCGCGCCTCCTTTCACCCGGACCGATTATACAACGCGCTGCCGCATCGGTCAACAAAAAAGGCGAGATCCGTCAACTGCGCTCACGCGCAGCGTGCCTCGCCCCGATGCGTTGCCGTAGCCGCAGAATCAGCCGAGCTCGTGGACGTGCTTTTGCAATTCGCGCTGCACGATCTTGATGAACTGGTCCTCGACGACCTGCTCCATCTCTTTCGGCGAGAGGCGCAGTTGGAGATTTTCGTACGCGTCGGCTGGGCTGGAGCCATAGCCCAGTTTCTTCTTGCCATTCTTCATGGCAAACAAATAGAAAAAGTGGGGATTGTTGAAGCTGCTCATGCTTTGATCAGCGCTTCTTCAAAGACACCGGATTTTTCACGCAGAACGGTGGGCAGATTCGCATTAACTTCGCGGTCGAACTTGCCCTGCAAGAGTTTCTTGTAAAAGGCATAGTCGATGCCCTTGACTTTCTCGTCGTCGGGATAGCGATGGTAGTTCTCTTTCGACATGCGGCTCTTGCCTTCCGCGATCAATTGATAGCCCAGCGCGGAGCCGGGATACGGCGCGTAGTACGAGATCGACGGCAGCACGCGCTTCATTCGCTTCAACATTCGGATCGTATCAAACGCGT
>JBBIJS010000114.1:0-2138 GCA_037445855.1 Chloroflexota bacterium
CGCGTCGTCAGCGCGCGGTGCAGCCGCGCCGATTCTTCTTGCGCGCGCTTTTCGCTGGCGTTCGAGTACAGCAATCGAATCAGCCGGCTGAACGGCGGATAGTTCTGCTCGCGGCGAAACGCGATCTCGCGCTCGTAGAACGCGCGGTAATCGTGCGTCGATGCGGCGACGACGGCGTAATGCTCCGGATTGTACGTTTGCACGATCACTTTGCCGCCGAGAATGCTGCGTCCCGCGCGCCCGGCGACCTGCGTGAGCAGTTGGAACGTCCGCTCGCCCGCGCGGAAATCCGGCAGATTCAGCGACGTGTCCGCGCTGATGACGCCGACGAGCGTGACGAGCGGCAAGTCCAAGCCCTTGGCGATCATCTGCGTGCCGATCAAAATATCCGCCTGATGCAGGACAAACTTTTCGAGGATCGCTTCGTGCGAATCTTTGCCGCGTGTCACATCCCAGTCCCACCGCAGCGTCCGCGCCTTCGGAAACATCGCCTGAATTTCTTCGTCGATCTTTTGCGTGCCTGCGCCAAAATAGCGAATGCGCGCGCTGCCGCAGTGCGGACACTTGGTCGGCACGCGGTCGCGGCGGTTGCAGTGATGGCACACTAGCTGATCGCCGACGCCGTGATAGGTCATCGGATTGTCGCAGCGCTTGCACTTGAACGCGTTGCCGCAGTCGCGGCAGAGGATGAAGGTGGCGGTACCGCGGCGGTTGAGAAACAGAATCACTTGCTCCCGCGCAGCGAGCACGCGCGCCATCTCGCGCTGGAGCGCACGCGAAAAGATCGAGCGATTACCGGCTTTCAACTCCGCGCGCAGATCGACGAGCTCGACCGGCGGGAGGTCGAGATAGCGCGCGTCGGGGTAATCCGCGCCCATCTCGCGAACTGCCAATCGCTCATTTGTCATTTGTAATTTGTAATTTGCAATTGCCTGCGCGTGTCCCATGATCCGCCTGGGCATTTCGAGCAGCGTGAACTCGCCGCGCGTCGCGCGATGGTACGTCTCCACGTCCGGCGTCGCGCTGCCGAGGATCACGACTGCACCCGTGAGCCGCGCGAGTTCGAGCGCGGCTTCGCGCGCGTGATAGTGCGGCGTCGCTTCCTGTTTGTACGCCGGCTCGTGCTCTTCGTCGATGGCGATCAAGCCGAGGCGTGGCAGCGGCGCGAAGAGCGCGGAACGCGAGCCGATCACAACATCCACCTGCCCGTCGCGGCAGCGCCGCCAGGTATCGTACCGTTCGCCGAGCGAGAGTTGGGAATGGACCACCGCCATGCGCTTGAACCGCGCGCCAAAGCGGCGAATCGTCTGCGGCGTCAGCGCGATTTCGGGCACGAGCATAATGGCTTGCTTGCCTTGCGCGATGATTTCCGCGAGCGCGCGCATGTAGATTTCCGTCTTGCCGGAACCGGTGACGCCGTGAAGAAGGAAAGTGGCGGGTGGCGAGTGGCGAGTGGCAACCGCTATAGCAATGGCATTCCACGCCTGCTCTTGCTCCGGCGTGAGTTTTGGCGGCTCGACCACATCGAACGTGCGCCCCGCAAGCGAATCGCGCCAGACCTCTTCTTCCTCCAGCGCGACGACGCCGGCAGCTTGCAATTTCTTCAAGTCAGAGAGCGTGCAATTCGTCGCCGCGTACAGCGCGCTGGTCCAGACCGGCGCGTTCTCGGCGCGCAAAATATCGACGATTGCCGCGCACCGTTCTGCCTGCGCTGCACGCAGTTTCATCGCAGCCAGCGCGTCGGCTGACGTCAACCGCACCGATTTGATGTGTTTCGGCTTGGCGCGCGGGGACGCGAGCGATGTGCGCTTGACGACGATGCCGCGCCGCGCGAGCAGATCGACTGCGTTGCGTAATTCGCGTGGCAGCGCGCCGAGTTTCATTTCGCCATTGCGCGTGAGCTGGTCGATCAGCGCAGTCTGCTTTTCCGTGAGTTTTTCGCGCGAAGCATTGGGCGCAAGCGAGATGAGGATTTCGGGTTCTTGCTCGACGCCGGTGGGCAGCATCAACTGAATCGCGTCGTTGAGCGAGCCGAGGTACGTGCGCGCGATCCAGCGCGCCAGATCGATGTGTGCGGCGGAGAGGAATGGGCGCGGATCGACAATCTCGTCGATGTCTTTGGTCTGCTCGACCGGCGA
>JBBIJS010000114.1:2238-8913 GCA_037445855.1 Chloroflexota bacterium
GCGCGGCACTCGTGCCCTTGCCACATATAACGCACGAGTCCGGGAATGTCGTACGCGACGGCGAGTTCTTCGGTGCGCGCGTCGAATTTCTTGACGGCTTGGTAATCGGGGAGATGCGAGAGGTCGGACGAAGCGACAAACAGGACGCGCCGCGTTTTCGCCAGTTCCGCCAGCGCGTCGCCGAGCTGCTGGCACGGCGCGAGCGCATCTTCGCCGACGATGTAAAACGGCAGCGATAGCATAAGCGGTACGAGTTTGAAATCGCCGAGGGTGCGCTGGAGGAACGGCAGCTGGATTTCGAGCGAGTGTTCCCTATCTTGGGTCACCCGCGCGAGCGGCAGTTTCGCGGCAAGCGCGCCGATAAACTCTTGATCGAGTTCGATAGCGCCGAGCGGAGTGGCATAGTACCGATGTGCGCTGACGGCGTACGCGCCGAAATCGTCATAATGACTGGGACCCATCACGACGACGGAATCATAGGTGCGGTTCGTCAGTTGACGGTACGCGTACGCGGCAGTGGCTCCAGAGTACGGATAACCTGCATGGGGAGAAATGAGCGCGATAAGTTCATCGTTGGTCGGAAAGTATTCCGCGTGCGCGAGTAAATCGTCAACCGTTTCCCGCAATTCGTCCGGCGCGCCCGGATACCACGTGCCCGCAATCGGCGAAGGTCGTACCGTGCGCGGATCAATCGTCTGGGTGTTCATCGCCACGCCTCCGCAGAGACGTTTCGGCAAAACGTCTCTACTTTTTGAACCGGTACGTGATCCGTCCGCGCGTCAGATCGTACGGCGAAAGCTCTACGGTGACGCGGTCACCTAGCAGAATGCGAATATAGTACATTCGCATTTTGCCGGAGATGTGCGCCAGCACCGAGTGTCCGCTGTCGAGCTGGACGCGGAACATGGCATTGGGGAGCGCTTCAGTCACCGTCCCCTCCGCCTCAATCACATCTTTCTTCGGTTTCTTCTCTTCGCGCTCTTGCATCTGTCTGGGCATACAACCTCCGTTTACCGTTTTCTCTTCGGCGTCTCTTCCGCCTCGAATTGTTTTGCGTCTTCATCTTGAACGACCACCGGACGCGATTTCCCGCCGCCTTCGTCCGCTCCCACCACACCGCGACTTTCCAATTCGTCCATCAAGCGCGCCGCGCGCGGATAACCAATTCCCAGCTTGCGCTGCAAAAATGAAATAGAAGTCCGATCATACTGCCGCACCAGTTCGGTCGCCTGCTGGACGATCGCTTCGTCGCCGTCGTCTTTACTATCGCCGCCCATCGCTTTCCACGGCGGCTCTTGCGCAATCTCGCGCATGTCCGTGATCGCTTTCTCGCGCCAGAAATGGACGAGCCGCGCCAGCTCGTCGTCTGAAACGAAGCAGCCCTGCAAGCGCAGCAATTTCGACGAATCGCTCGACATGTAAAGCATGTCGCCGCGACCCAGGAGTTTCTCCGCGCCAATCGTATCGAGGACGACGCGCGAGTCCACGCTGCTGGTGACCGCGAACGAAATGCGCGACGGAAAGTTCGCTTTGATCAAGCCGGTCACCACGTCGACGGAAGGGCGCTGCGTGGCGATCACCATATGGATGCCGGTCGCGCGCGCCATCTGCGCGAGGCGCGTCAGCAGTTTTTCGGTCTCGTCCGGCGCGGCAAGCATCAGATCCGCCAGCTCGTCGATCAGGACAATGATGTACGGCATGGTGTTGTCGCCGTCGGTCTGGTTCATCTTTTCGTTGTACGCGTCGATGTTGCGAACCTTGTGCTTGGCGAAGAGCGTAAAGCGATTGTCCATCTCGCGCACGACCCAGCGCAGGCACGCGACCACCTCTTCCGAATTCACGACGACCGGTCCGAGGAGATGCGGAATGCCGTTGAAGTTGACCAACTCGACGCGCTTGGGATCAACCATAATCAGGCGCAGATCGTCCGGCGAATTGTCGTAGAGCAAGCACGCGATGATCGCGTTGATGCAGACGGATTTGCCGGAGCCGGTCGCGCCGGCGATCAAGAGATGCGGCATTCCACCCAGGTCGGCGGTCATCGCCGCGCCGGAAACATCCTGTCCGAGCGCAATCTTCAAGCGCGATTTTTTCTTTTTGAACGAATCGCTTTCCAGAATTCCGCGCAACGCGACGACCGAAACGGATTCATTCGGCACTTCGATGCCGACGATGGGACGACCCGGCACCGGCGTCTCGATGCGGATCGGCGCGGCGGCAAGCGCGAGCTCCAGATCGTGTTGCAGCGCGGCAATGCGGCTGACCGACACTTTGCGCTGGCGGGTGACGCCATCGCTGCTGCGCCGCGCGACGAAACCCGGCTCGAGTCCAAATTGCGTGATCGTGGGACCGGCATTGATCTCGATCACCTTCGCCGGGATGCCAAAGTTCGACAGCGTTTCTTCGATCACGCGCGCCTTGCGGTTCGCATCGGTTGCGCCGTACTTCGCCTCGCTCCCCTGCTCGAACAGATCGAGCGGCGGCGTCGCGGGGGCGCGCTTGCGCGTGCGATTGCGCGGTGTGAGAATCGTCTGCGCCGCGGTCGCCGTTTTCACCGAGGTGACCTTGGTCATCGGCGGCTTGACGCCAAACACCGGCCGTCCCGCGGTCGCAGCGGGTTGCGGCGGCGCGGCGCTTGGACGCGGCATCGGCGGCGGCGCGGGGCGCGCGCTCGGCGGCGCGGTGGGCGCGGGCTTGACGCCACCCGCAGACGCGGGAACGGTTCGCGGTTTCGCCGGCGCGGGCGGCGTCGCCTCGCCGCTGCGTTGCGCCAGCGCGCGGCTCCAGTTGTACAGATGCGTCGTGCTCAAGCCCAAGATGATCGGTGCGGTGATCAGGGCGAGCAAGACCAATACCGCCGCCGCGCCAATCGGACCGACCACGGAGCGGAACAGCGTGCTGATCGCCCAACCGATGTAACCGCCGCCACCGCCGGCATCCGCAAGAACGCCCGCGTTGCTCGCGGGCGTGACCAGATGGATCAAGGCAAGCGCATCCGCAAAAAGAATCTCAGCGGCGAACACGCGCCCCCAGCTGATCTTGAGTTCGTTCGACTCGCCGCGCCGCAACAGCAGCGCGCTGACGCCAAAAGTAACGAAGGGCAGCACGAACGCGCCCCAGCCAAAGAGCAATTTCACAAGCGCGCCCAGAGAATTGGTAAGAATGCCGGGCGTGACGCCGAACAGGGTGAGTAGCACGAGTCCACCGAACGCGAACAGAATCAGACCGGCGATCTCGCGTTGACGCGCAGGATCGATCTTCAGTCCGATCTGAGGCAGCGTAGGTTGTTTTCCTTTTTGCTCGCGCGCTCGTCTCGTCGCCATTTACATTCCCGACTCGGCTAAACTTTCCCAATAACCCGGATCAAGCGGCGGCGCGGCGTGCCCGGCATCCGGCGGCGTGTCCGACGCGCGGTTTTCTTTCGCCGACGCGCCATTGAGCCGCAGACTCAAGCGCAGCCGCTGCTGATTCGAGTCGATATCCAGCACGCGTACCTGCACCGCTTGCCCTTCCGTCACGACGTCGCGGGGATGGAGAAAATCTCCTTCCGCTAATTCCGAGACGTGCACCAAGCCCTCCACGCCCGCCGCGACGCGCACGAACGCGCCAAACGGCACTACACTCGTGACCACGCCGGCGATCGTATCGCCCGGATGCAGCCGCGCGGCGATCTGCGTCCATGGATTGCCGGTCAAACGCTTGAGACTGCACGCGATGCGCTTGGTCTCGCGGTTCACTTCCATCACATACACTTCAACTTCTTGATTGGGCGCGATCACATCGCGCGGATGCTTGACGTACTGCCACGATAATTCAGAGACGTGGATGAGTCCCTCCACGCCGCCGAGGTCGATGAACGCGCCAAAATCGGTGACGTTGCGTACTACACCCTTGCGCGTCTGCTGCGGCTCGATCGACGCCAGCACTTGATCGGCATGCGAAATGGGCGGATTCGCGACACGCTCGGAGAGGATCAACCGGTTGTGCGCGCGGTCAAGCTCCAGCACCTTCAGCCGGAGCGTACTGCCGACGTCGTCCGCCAGCGCCTGCAGCCGCTGCTCCTCCGGCATTTGCCGCGAGAACGCGATGAGCTGCGACGCCGGCACGAATCCGCGCACGTCGCCCATATCGACGAGCAAGCCGCCGCGGTTGTACGCGACGACGCGCAGTTCAAGTGTTTCGCCGCCGGCATAACTCGTTTCGGCAAGCGCCCAGCCGCGCGAGGCGGCGGGCGGCGCGGCGTTCTCGGTCCGCGGCGCAGCGGCTGCGCCAAGTACCTTGTGCCAGTACCCGTCATCCGGTAATTCTTCCCAAGGTTTGATCTCAGACATCGGGAAACTCCTCGCCCAGCCACCCCGCGCGCCCAATAAAAAATCGGCGTCTACACCACCCGCGCGTTCGTGCGAGAGGCGAAACGACCGATCCCATCATCTCAACCAGTTTTTCACCCTCTCCGATAACCACCCACCGGCGCGCGACCCTGAGCGAATCTGAAATCATTATAAGCGCAATGGCGCGGATTTGTCAACACCTACGGACACTGGATCAATCCCTGCGCCCACAAACAGCCGCCGCATGCTGGGAAGACGTTGCCCAGGCAATCCTCCGCGTTCGAATCGACCATATCACAGCCGCCGCAAAACGTGCACGGCGCGAACGCGAAACTCTGCACGCGCTCGCGATACGCGGCATAACCGGGATCGTTCCATAGCTCGATCAGACTCCGCTCGGCGAGATTGCCGATGACGTGCCGCCGGATGAGCCGCTTACGCCGGCGCAGAAAAGTAACGTGACTGTGCAGCAGCGGAATGCACGGACTGAGACTGCCATCCCAGCCAATCGTCGTCGAGCCGCTCTCGACAAAGTTGCACGCGTCGTTCGCGCCGCCGAGATTGTTGCCGGCAAGCGTCACGTTCCAACCGCTGCGCAGCGCGCCGAGAAACGCCTCGCGCGTTCGTTCGTCGATGTCGATCTTGGGAATGCTCACCCGTGGCAGCCACGGCGACGGCATATACGCGATGTTGTTGAACGCGCCGTCATAGAGCGTCTCTTTTTGCATCTCCGCGTCGTACGGCAGAACGTTGCTGACCATCAAGCGCCGCGCGCCGATCCGCCGCGCCAGCGCGAGCACCTCCGGCAGATCGGCGATGTTGCGCTGCATCGCCACAAAATTGATGCCGATTTCCGGCGTGGGGCGGAACGAGTGCCGCCGCAAACCGCGAAAAGTCTCGATGTTCTCGAGCACGCGCGGCAGCTCCGCGCCGAGGCGCACGTCTTCATAACTCTCCGGCTTGGAGCCATCGAGCGAAACCCACAGAGTAGTGATCCCGGCATCGATCAGCCGCCGCGCGCGCTCGGCATTCAGGAGGACGCCATTGGTAATGAGTTCCGCCGGCGCGCCGATCGCCCGGACGCGCTCGATCATTTCGATCGTCTTGGGATGGAACAACGGCTCGCCCAGACCGCCGAAGAAAACGAGCGGACGCGGCGAAAGGTCTTGCAAGCCCGCGAGCACGCGCGCGAATGTTTCCTCGCTCATCTTGCCCAACGTTTCATCCCACACATTGCGCATACAGGTGCGGCAGGTGATGTTGCAGCGATTCGTCGGCTCGATATAGATTTTCGCCAACTGTGAGGTCGCGCGATGCAACCGGACGCTATTGCCGGATTCCTCGAGCCGCAGCCGCGCGCCCGGCGTCAGTCCATAGCGCGACGCGACTTGCGCCGGCATGACCAATCGTCCTTGCGCGTCCACCTCTGCCCATATCGTCTGATTTGTTTCCATCGGACTGCTCCATCAAATCAACTGCGTTCTTCTTCATTCTACCCGAAAAGCCGGAATAGTTCAAAAAACAAAAACCCGCGTTGGCGAGAACACCAACGCGGGTAATTCACGCGGCGTGAATATCCGCTATTTGTAGAGACGCGCCTGTTACGTCTCTACCCCTCGATCAAAAGCGCACGCGCCGGTCCACCATCGCCCTCTTTGATCTTCAGCGGCAGGCAGGCGAGGGTGTAGTTACCGGGAGCGATATTCCTCAGATCAATTCCTTCCACGATGATGACGCCCGCGCCGAGCAGGATGCGATGCGTTTTCGGCTCGCTCGCGCCGAAGGATTCTGCGCTGAGATAGTCGATTCCGACCAGCTTGATTCCGCGATCGACGATCCACTGCGCGGCGTCCCACGCGAACGCGATGAAATCCTTCTGGAAGCCGGCGCGTCCCCACAATTCCGAATTGCGCGTTTTGCAGAGAACGCGCGTGGCGCGCCGGGGAATCCGCGCGCGCTCCAGATCGTCTGCTGCAATTGCCTTTTCGACGCGCGTCAGATCGACCACCCGCGCGGGACCGTAGAGCACGGTCAAATCGAGCTGATCGACCGTCTTGCCGCCGGGGACAAAATGCGCCGGCGGATCGAGATGCGTGCCGGTGTGGTCGCCGAACGACAGGCGCGAGACGTTCGCGTTGTCGCCTTTCGCGATCTGTAGAACCGGCTCGATGCTCACCGCCGGATCGCCGGGATACGTGGGCAGCGTGGGCGAAATCGGAATCGAGATATCGTGGATTTTCATTGTTCACCTCGCCGCGATTATACTCTTTTGCTTTCGCGCTGACAATGGGCGCATTTTCCGGTGATTACCTATAACTCACCGCAGAGGACGGAGTCTTCCTTT
>JBBIJS010000115.1:0-8877 GCA_037445855.1 Chloroflexota bacterium
ACACCGCCGCGAGGTACGCCGGCGCGAGCGGCGAGCCGTAGCACGCGTTGTGCGTGTTCTCCAGCGTGATGAGCCGCGTGCGGGGCCAATGCACATTGTCGCCGCGGATCGCCGCGCGAAGGTCGTCGAGCGCTAGCGTGCCGTCCAGCTGATTCGGCAGCGTGCGCGGCTGAATGCCGCCGAGCGCCGCCATGCCGCCGACCTCGTTGACGAACGTGTGCGCCTTGTCGCCGACGATCACTTCGTCGCCGCGCGCGCAGTGGGTTAGCAGCGCGACGAGGTTCGCCATCGTTCCGCTCGCGACGAAGAGCGCGGCTTCCTTGTTCGTTCTTGCCGCCGCCATCTCTTCCAAACGATTGACTGTGGGGTCTTCGCCGTACACATCGTCGCCGAGTTCCGCATTCGCCATCGCCGCGCGCATCTGCGGCGTCGGCAGCGTCACGGTATCGCTGCGGAGGTCAATCTGCTTCATTGTAATTAGACTCCACAAAGTATCTGATGGTTAGGTGGTTGGATGGTTTGTCCTAATCACCGAACAACCTAACCACCAAACTACCCTCACGTTTCCAATCCGTACCCGCTTTCAATCAACTCCACCAGCTCGCGCGCGAACCGCGCCATCGGCGCGCCGTCCACAATATCGTGATCGACGCTGATCGTCAGATCGAGATACTCGCGGATTTCGATTCGCCCAGCGCACACGCCAGGTTTTTCCGCGATGCCGCCGAGCGTAAGACCGAGCGTGTGCATCGGCAGAAAACCGATGCCCCAGCCGCCCCCGCGCGCGAACATTCCAACCGAAGTGATCACGACCGTACCGCCAAAGTTTTTCATCCAGTGCGGATTCTTCATAAACAACCGGAGAAAGAACTTGCGGGCGAAACTGGGCGCGATCCAACCCAGCCGCGCCATCCAGCCAGATACCTGCGCGCTCTGTTGCGGCTGGCTTTGCACGGCGCGAATCTCGTCATGAATCTCGCGAAATGTCTTTTGGTTCGCGGCGCGAATGATGTGCGGGATGGCGACGCGGTCCACTTGCGCCTCGATCATTACCACCACGTCCACCTCGTCGAACAGGACCAGCCGATTGCGCCAATCGCGGTACGCGTGCGCGAGCTTGTTGGCGTCCACCGCGCGCGCCAGACACGCCGCGACAAACGCCGTGAACGACAGCGTTTCGCTCGTGCGCGCTTTGTGTTCGCGGATGAATTGCCGCGCCTTCGTCACGTCGATTTCGACGAGACCGTGGACGATGTGCCGCCGCGCGCCAATCTCCAGACTATCGACGACGACTTGGCGCTGCGGAGAGAAGGGAACGACGGAGTAGCGGTCGCGGGTCATGTCCACTTCACCGGATCGTCATCTGAGAACTGTAGCGCGGGCAGCTTGCCCGCCTGTGTGGACGAGCCATCCGCCCCACAGGTAAGTTTCTGGGTTGCGCAGCGATGAATCTCCCAGTCACGATGATGAGATTGCTTCGTCGCCCCGCAAACTTCGGGGCTCCTCGCAATGACACATCCGTCGTTCGTCTTCCGTCTCCCGTCAGTAATTTTTCACCACCCCGCGATACGCCGCCGGCTGCCGGCTCTGCATCGTCTGCAATTCCTCGCGGTACTTTTTTACATCGTCTAGATCGATCTTGGCGATGGCGTACGCTTCCTTCGGTCGGTCGTTGTCGTCGCGTCCCACCGATGCCAGCACCTGCCCGCGCGGAGCGATTACCGCGCTCGCGCCGCCGAACGAGTACGTGTACTCATCGCCGATGCGGTTCGCGCCGGCGACGAAAATCGAATTCTCGAACGCGCGGGCGCGCAGGTACGTCTGCCATTCCTCGATGTGCTGCGTCTCCCAGTTCGCCGGCGCGACGATCAGTTCCGCGCCGTCGAGCGCGAGCGAACGTGTGGCTTCCGGGAACGCCAGGTCCCAGCCGAGCAGCAAGCCGATCATTCCAAAGTTCGTTTCAAAAACCGGGAAGCGAAAGCCGCCGCGGAAAATTGGACGCTCTTCCGGCTTGAGGTGCACTTTGTGATACTGACCGATCACCTGCCCGTCGGGTCCGAGGAGGATCGCCGCATCGTACACCACGCTCTCGACTTTGTGTTTGACGACCATGCCGAAGGCGAGGTTCGTCTCGTAGCGCTGTGTGCGCGCGCCGAGCGTCTCGATCGTAAAGCCCGGCACCTGCTCCGCCAGTTCGGTGAAACGCACGCCGCACTCATAGCCGGTCGTCACGAGTTCGGGGAAGACGATCAGGTTCACTTTCTGCGCCGCGCAGATGTGATCGATGATCTCGCCGATACGGTCGAGGTTGGCTTGCGGCTCGTCCAGCCGCGGATGGAATTGGGCAATCGCAATAAAACATTCGCGCATAGAGTCCTTTCAGTGAACGCTCGCGCGCCGCGTGGTCGATGCCGGCGCTTTTGACATTCGTTTTGAATTATGGTACAGTCCGTTTACCCGGAACTGTGGTACGGGATTGTAAACTATTTCTAGCGAAAGTCAACACGCCCGACACGTCTTCAGCGGGGGGACACTATGAAGCCAATATTGAAAAATCCGAATGACAGCAACCGGCGACTGTTCTTGCTGCTCGTCTTGACGGTCGTCGTCATCGTCGGCATTTGTCTGGCGGCTTTCTTCGTGATCCAACTTTTGCCGGGACAACGCCTGACCAGTTTCATTCCGGGACCCGCGACGCCCACGCTTACTCCCATCGTCGTGTTTGTCGTCGCGCCTACCGAGACCGCCGCGCCGTCGGACACGAGCGCGGCGGCTCCCGCCACGCCGACAGCGCTTCCATCCGCCACCCTCACGCCGAGCGCCACGCCGACTCCCAGCCGCACGGCGACGCTCACGCGGACGCCGACCGCGACGCGCACGCCTGATCCCTTCGTCACCGTCGGACAATTTCGCGTCGCGTGCAGCACGGAAATCACTTTCGATCCGGTCAACGCAAGTCGAATGAGATTTCAGATGATCGCCGGCGGCGGAGACGACAAGACGATTTCGTTCTATTGCTGCGGATCCGCGGGCGCGGAATTTCTCGTGAACGACGCGTGGACGCCCGTGACGAATCCATCGCTCACCCTCCGCGTTGGTGACTCGCGCGAGACCAATGATTTTGGCAGCGCGATGGTCAGCCGCGCGCGCTTCAACGTCGGCTGCAACGATGGCGAGCAGGCGGATGTGCGCGTCGCGTACTTGCCGGCGGCAGCGCCAACGCTTACAGCGACCGCGACCCTGACCGGCACGACCGAAATTACCGCGACAATTTCCATCACGGCGACCGCGACGCCGACTGTCACGGTTTCGCCGACGACAACCGCGACGATAACCACGACAACGCTCGCGCCCACCGGCACTTTGACGATCACCGCGACGGCGACCGTCACCGCAACCCGACCGCCGGCGCCGACGGGCGGGATCGCGTTTCACAAAAACGATAACGGCATCGACCGCGCATTCATCTTCAACCTGGATAACAGCACCACCACGCCGCTCGTAGATATTGGACCGGCGATGGACCTCGCGCTCAGCACGAACGCCGCGTTCGGCGCGTGGTCGCCAGACAATTCCAAGTTCGCGTACATCTCGACCGGGTCGCCCGGCGCATCCAATATTTTGCGCGTCCTCGATTTCAAATCGAACACCACGCGTTCGCTCTTCTCGTCCGATACGGGCGGCGGACTGTCTAGCCCGGTCTGGTCGCCGGACGGAACGCGGATCGCGTTCGTCCGCTTGGCGGGGAACCAACGGCTGTGGGCGATCGACCTCGTCAACGCGGATGCGACGCGCTGCTCCACGCAGTACTATTGTGAAGTCACGACCAACTCCAGCGGCGAGCAGTTCCGCGGCGGCTTGACCTGGTCGAAGCAGGGACTCTACGCGCTCGCGATCAACACCACCGGACCCAACAACGTGTTCACGATGTTCTCCGACGGCAATGGCCGCGTGAACCTCACCAACTCGTCTGCCGATAACAGCACGCCCGCGTGGAGTCCCGACGGCAAGCTGATCGCGTTCGCGTCGAATCGCGACGGGCGTCCGCAGATTTATCTGATGAACCCGGACGGCACCGGCTTGCGCCGCATCAGCCAGAGCGATGCCGCGGACTTTACGCCAACGTGGTCGCCCGATGGCAACTGGATCGGATTCACCTCCACGCGCGACGGCTCGACCGATATCTACATCATGGATTTGACCGGCGCGAATGTCACGCGGTTGACCAAGACCGGCGGCGACCACCCGACCTGGTCGCATTAAAAACTCACCACATAGACACGAAGGCACAAAGGCATTGGTAGAGCATCGGATTTCCACGTCGCCAGGTCACTCCTTTGTGTCTTTGGGCTTTGGTGGTTAAGAATTGGTTTTTCCTCTCACCGCGCGCGTCAACGCTGACCGCCATCTCGAAATCGGCGGGTGCGATGTTGTTGCGCTCGCGCAAGAATTTGGCACGCCGCTGTACCTCTACGACGACGAACACCTGCGCGCTCGCGCCCGCGAGATTCGCGACGCGTTCCAGGCGCGCTGGCATGATTCGCTGATCCTCTACGCGACCAAAGCGTATTTTTCCCCGTACCTCGCGCGCATCTACAAGGACGCCGGGCTGGGCATCGATGTCACTTCGGAAGGCGAGTTGGAAATTGCGCGCCGCGTGGATTTCCCGCGCGGACGGATCTATCTTCACGGCAACAACAAGACGCCCGCCGAAATCCGCGCCGCGCTCGCGCTGGGCGTCCAGCAGATCATCGTCGATAACCTCGACGAGATTGAAATGCTCGCGCGTCTCGCGGCGGAGCTGGACGCCGCGCCGCGCGTCCTCCTCCGCCTCGCGCCGGCGATCGATCCGCACACGCATCGTTACCTCGCGACCGGCGTCGCCGAATCCAAATTCGGTTTGTCCATCGCGACCGGCGATGCGCTCCGCGCGGCGCGTCTCGTCACGCGTCACTCGCCGCGCCTGACTCTGACCGGCTTGCACGTCCACCTCGGCTCGCAGATTTTCGAACTCGATCCGTACCGCGATGCGGTTGCCGCTGTCCTCGATTTCGCACGAGAATTACAGAGTGACAGCGGCTTTGAATTGCAAGAACTCGATCTCGGCGGTGGCTGGGGCGTGGCGTACACGGAAGAACAAGCGACGTTAGCCGTTGAGACTGTTGCGGATGCCATCGTCTCTGTGCTTGCCTCGCGCCCTCTGCCGCACGCCCCGCGCCTCTTGTTTGAACCGGGTCGCGCGCTGATCGCGCAAAGCGCCGTCGCGCTCTACACCGTCGGCGCGGTGAAGCAGATCGCCGGCGTGCGGACGTACATCTCCGTGGATGGCGGCATGGGCGACAACGTTCGTCCCGCACTCTACGGCGCGCGGTATACCGCGCGCGTCGCGAATCGGATGGACGACGCGGCGACGACGCGCGTCGCGGTTGCCGGGCGCTATTGCGAGCAGGGCGACATCCTGATCGAAGAGGTCGCGCTGCCGCGCGTGACCGCCGGCGACCTGATCGCGATCCCGGGCGCGGGCGCATATCAGATTCCGATGGCGAGCAACTATAACCTGATCCCACGCCCCGCGGTGCTGGCGCTGCGCGACGGCGAGCCGCGCCTCATTCGCCGCCGCGAAACAATTGAAGATATGTTGAGATGTGAAGCCAATGAGTAGATTTTTTTCTAATGACCATTTTGGACGCGGAAGTGCGCGGAGAAACGCGAGCAGGAAAGAATCGATGCGCGTTCGTCTGCCTTTGTCCCCGCTCTATTTCTTCGTTCTTCTGATCGTCGCTGCCTGCGCGCCGGTGCCGATCCCGAACGCCGACACGCCGACGCCCGGCGCCAAGCCCAGTCCGCTTGCCAGCCCCAGTGCGACCATTTCCGCGCAAATCGCGCCCACGCCGACGCCGGCGTACCCCGCCGGCGGATCGATTGCCGTCGGGGTGGTCGGCAACGCGAATCTCGAAGTCAATGCGATGCCAGCGTTCCTGCAGAGCGCAGTGTTCGATTCGCTGCTGACCGTCGATCCCAACAGCGGCGCGCTAAAGCCCGGGCTGGCGGACGCGTTCCAAGTTTCCGCGGACGCGACGACGTACACCTTTCATCTGCGCGCGAACGTCCGCTGGCACAACGGCGATCTGTTCACCGCGGACGATGTGGTCGCTACGATCAAAGCTTTTGCCAGCCCGGATTTCCGCGGCACGCCGGTCACCGACTTTGGTCCCTTGGCGAGCGCCACCGCGCTGGACAGCCAAACGGTGCAGGTGACTTTTACGGATGCGTATTGCTCCGCACTCACCGGTATCGGCACGCTGAGCATTTTGCCGCGCGCGGTGGTGACGAGCGCAAACTTTCCGCGGCTTACGCCCGCGCAGATGAACGGCACGGGTGCGCTGAAATTCCGCGCGCTGAATCAAGACACGATTACGCTCGAGCCCAACGCGGGGTACTTCCGCGGCGCGCCGTCGATTGAGACGTGGACGCTGCGGGTCTACCCGGACGCCGCCGCGCTACGCGCCGCCTTCGCCGCGCAGCAGGTCGACGTGATGCCGGCGACGGCGCAGGACTATGGCGCGCTCAAGAATTTCGCCGGCGCGAATCTGGCGTCGAGCGCCGCGCCGGCAATCATCTCCGTGCTTTTCAACACCGAGACGACCACGCTCAACGACGCGCGGGTGCGGCAGGCGCTGACGTATGCGATTGATCGCCGCGTGCTGCTCAGCGATGTCGCGGGACAAGGACAGTTGATCGACGCCGCCGTGCTGCCCGGCTATTGGGCAAGCCCAACGAGCGTCTCGCGCTATCCGTACGATCTGGCAAAAGCGAAACAGATTCTGGCGGACGCCGGCTGGCGCGATACCGGCGACGGCGTCCTTCGCAAGAACGGCAAGCCGATGAGCGTGGAACTATGGACCGAAGCCGATGACCCGATTCTCGAGCCACTGGCGTTCCGCCTCCGCGAGATGTACGCCGCGCTCGGCATCGACGTCGTCCTGCAGTTGGACGATCGACCCGGCTGGGTCACGCGCGCGTTCGACCATCGTTTTGATCTACTGCTCCTCTCGCGCAAAGTCCCGCTCGATCCCGACCAACATTGGTACTGGCAGTCGGATCAAAATGCCAAGGGCAGCGGCTTTAACTTTGGCTCTTACGCCAATCCCGCGCTCGACGCCGCGTTCAAAGACCTGACGCGCGCGGCAGCGTGCGCGCCGGCGGCGCGCGCCGCCATCTTCGGTCGAATCAACCAGACGCTAGTCACGGAAGCGCCCGCCGCGTTTCTCTTCGCGCCGAACAAATATCTCGTCACGCGCGACCGCGTCGCCGGTCCCGCGCCCAGTACGTTCGCCGGCGATTTCTGGAACCTGAAGGACTGGCGGGTAAACAAGTAGACCCAGAGACCGATAGACCAGTAAACGCGCGCAGCGGTGGAGATGGAAGCGCGCGCGTGAGCGTCCGAGAATGAGAACGGCTCACCTCTTCGAGAGAGTGAGCCGATTCATTTTGTTGGAGCGATTGATCGCGCAATCCAATTATGGTTTCCGCGCGGTGATGATCGCCGAGAACGGCACGTCTACCGGCAGCAGCGCCAAGCCGGTTTCAAATTTCCCTTTCGGCTCGATCTGCACATCGACAAACCCGGCGGCTTGCAGACCGGCAGCGTAGTCGCTCAGAGCCAGCGCGCCGGCAACGCACGCGCCCCACGCCTCCATGCTCGCTTGCACTGCTGGCGGCAGCGCGCCGTTCGTCACGATGTCCGAGACGGCGACGCGTCCGCCCGACCGCAGCGCGCGATAAATCTCGCGCAAGACCTGCGGCTTGTCCGGCGAGAGGTTGATCACGCAGTTCGAGACGACGACGTCTGCTTCGCCATCTGCCACCGGCAGGTGCTCGATAAAGCCCTCGCGGAACTCGACGTTCGGCACGCCGAGGCGCGCCGCGTTGCCGCGCGCTTTCGCCAGCATCTCCGGCGTCATATCGACGCCGATCACGCGCCCGGTCGCGCCGACGCGCTGCGCGGCGAAGAAGCAATCCAGTCCGCCGCCCGAGCCGAGATCGACGACCGTTTCCCCCGGCTGCAAGTTCGCGATCGTGATCGGGTCGCCGCAGCCGAGCGAAAAGTTAGCGATGTCCGCCGGCACTTGCGCGGCAAGGTCTTGCGGATAGAGCGAATTGCAATCGCATGCGTCCGGACCGCAGCAGCTTGACGATGTGCGCGCGAGTTCCGCGTAATGCTCGCGAACCGACGTCTTGATTTCGTCCGGCGCGATCAGTTGTGACATGGGTGGTCTCCTCTCGATTCAAATTCAACGCATCGACAAACGTCGATGGATTGAGGCAAAAAATATACTCACGCTTTGGGATTGGCGAGTCTGACCACCTCACGCGTCGCCTTTTGCTCTGGCGCGAACGCGGTCATGAGCTGACCACAGCAGACGATCACCTTGTCCTGATCCAGCGTGTAAAAAGTCTGCCGCCCTTCTTCCCGCGCCTTCACCAGTCCTGCGGCGCGCAGAATGGCGAGATGGTGTGATACAGTTGGCTGCGCGACTTTGGTCTTGGCAACGATGTCGTTCACGCTGAGCCATTCGCAGCAGCACAGGCGCATGATCTGCTGGCGTGTCGCGTCGGCGAGCGCCTTGGCGAAATCTACTGAGGTTGCTTTTGACATATCGATACCTATCTATGGATTATTATATCGATAATTGTCGATGTGTCAAGGGGCAGTTTTCGCGCGCTCTGGAGCCCTGAACCAAAAAGACACAAAGGCCCAAAGAATTCGAGAAACTCTGTGCCTGCGTGTCTTTCGTGGCCGAACAAAACTCAAACGTGACCTTGCGCCGCGACCTCCTGCTTCATCTCCTGCCACGCGTGTCGCGCCTCATCGAC
>JBBIJS010000116.1:0-8837 GCA_037445855.1 Chloroflexota bacterium
TTGCGGTTCAATCTCTCACGGTTTCACCACAAACTCCGCGCTCGCGCTTCGCCCGAACACATCCGGCTCGTACATCGGCGCCGCTTCTGCCGGCAGCGCGCGGAACGTGCCGCTCGCGGTCGCGCGGATGAGGTACGCGTAGACATGCTCGCCCTTCCACAGATAGGTCGAGAAGAACACCGCACGGTCGTCGCGCAAATCCGGATGCGACCAGTAGAACTTGAACTTGCCCACACTCGTCGGATCAACGCCGCTCGTGTTCAGCGAATAGTTGATCGCCTCAAAGCCAGCCGGCAGCGGATCGGTCACCATCATGTACCAGCCCTCGCGCGGCAGGTCGAGCGTCAATTTGACGCGCACGATATCGCCAACCTTGAACGACGTGAGTGGCTTGTCCGATTGTGGATCAAGATATTCGCGGCGAACCACCGGACCATCCAGCGATGTCTGTGCGCCAACCACTGCGGTCGACCCGACGTAGTACGTCAACGCGGTCGCGTAATACACGCGCCCCGCTCCGCTCCGCGAGATACGAACTTGGTGCGTACCCGGTTCGAGTCGCGTCGAAATCGTCTGCTGTTGCGCGCGGTTCGTCGCATCGACCGCCTGCTTGCCGAAATCCTTGCCGTCTACGTAGACTGTGTAAGCAAAGTTTTGCGTCAGTTCGCCGGACTGCGCCAGATAATCCGTCAGCGCGATGATCGTCTGCGCGGTCTCCTGGGTGGTGCGCCAGTATCCGCCAAAGCGATTGAGCATCAGGTAGCGCACCGTCTTTTGCACGAGCGGCGATGGGGGATCGAGCGCGAGCAGCGCGCGGAGGATTGTCGCGGTCGTGCGACCGTTGCTGGGATAATATTCCCAGTGCGCGTTGTCGGCTGCCGCTTCTTCCCAATGCGCTTGCTGCGCGGTTTCGATAACACGCTTTTCGAGATCGGCGACAATCGTCTTCGCGCTCGCGTCTTCGCCGAACGAATGAAGTAGTTGCGCGAGGATTGCGCGCGAGTAGAGCGACATCTTGTCCTGTCGATCGATCATCGCGCGTGCCAGCGCGGGATCGCCCTGCCCGGCTTCCGCCATCACGTAGGCGATGTACACTTTGAGATTGTAATCGGTCGTGTTGATCAGCGGCGTCTTCAGGTAATCGAGCGCGTTCTTGATCGCGTTGTCGTCTACCTTGTAGCCGGCTTTCTTCGCCTGCACCAGACCGTAGACGACGTACGCCGTCTCGTACGGCTGCGAGTCGTCCGCTTCCCACCAGCCCCAGCCGCCGTCGCCGTGTTGGAAATTGTAGAGCCGCGTCAAACTGTCCGCGACCTGCTGCGGCAACTCGCTCTGCACTTTGGCATTTGTAATTTGTAATTTATCGAGCGTCTGCTTGACGAGAACATCCGGCAAGAACCGGCTCATCGTCTGTTCGACGCACCCGTACGGATAACCGGTGAGATAGTCCAGCGAGTCGATCAGCCCCGCCGCGAGCGACGGCGCCGCCGACAGCTTGAGCGTTGCGAAGGTCGCGTCGCTCGGCACATTCACCGTGAACTTGGTTTCCGCGCCGTCGGTCCCGCTGGAGGTCGCGGGATCTCCGGCTTGTCCCGCGGTCGCGACGATGCGCTTGTCACCAAACGGCTCGATCGGCAGCGATAACTGCACCGCGTCGCTCGCGCCGGTGCCTTGTGCCGACAGCGTGATCGTCGTCGAAAGCGGCGCCGCCGCGCTCGGCGCGTACGCCGAAACCAACGCGCTCGCGTCCGGCGCCGTCACGTTCCAACTCACCGTCGTCGATTGCCCGCCGCTGATGGCGACTGTGCGCGTGATCGGCGCGGGCAGCGTGAGATTCGTCGCCGTCAGAGTAACGGTCACCGTCTGCGCTTGCGTCGTCGAGTTGCGCACGACCGCGCTCAACGTCACCTGGTCGCCCACATTCACAAAGCGCGGCAGGACCGGGCGCACGATCAAATCTTTGGTGACGAGCGTGTCGCCGCTGGCTTTGCCGACCTGTGTCGACGCGGTCACGCCGTTCGCAATCGCCGTCCACGTCGTCAGATTGTCCGGCAGTTTCACCTCCACGCTCGCGTTGCCGTTGGCGTCCGTGACGATTGCCGGATTCCAGTACGCGATGTCCGGGAAACTAGTGCGCGGCTGTTCGCCGCCGCCGCCGCCGCCGCCAAAGTCCTGTCGCTGATTCACGCGCGCGAGGAAAACCGTGAGCGATTGCGACGTCTTGACCGCGAGATCGCGCGTGCCATAGAACGCATCGACGATGTTCGGTCCTGAATCGCTGGCGAGCGCGAGCACGGCTTTATCGACCACCGCCAGCGACACTTCCGCGCTGACCGGCTTGCCGCTTGCGTCCGTCGTCTTGATCGTATACGTTGCCTTGTCTTGCGGCGCGTACTGCGGCTGGGTCGACGCGACGCTGACGGTCAAGTTCTTCGACGTCGAAACGACTTTGACGTTCGCAAGTCCAACCTTGAAACTCGGCGCGTCGCCGGGCTTGAAGCCGCCTTGCGGAATCAACACCACGCCGACATAGATATTAGGATAGTACGTGTCGAGAATCGGCACATCGATCGTCGCACTGTTGGAATCGAGCGCGACGAGTTGATGCGAGACGATCTTGCCGCGTTCGATCGTCACCAGCGCGGTCGCCTTCGGGTACGGCGATTGAATCAGCACCTTCGCGGTATCGCCAATGGCGTACTGCTTTTTGTCGAGCACTAGATCAATGCGGTCGTTATTCTGAAATTCCCACGCGACAAACTGTGAATTGTCGCTCACCCAGAGCCACGTCTGCCCCAGCACTCGATTGCCGCGCGCGTCTTTCCCCTGCGCGTCGAGCCGGTACGAGCCGCCCTTCGGCGGCGTGAAGCCGAGCTGGGACTTGCCGCTCGCGTCGGTCGTCAGATCGCCGCGCCGAATCTCCGTATCGATTTCATCGCACTTCCAGATGGTGCGCCCCTTGTCGTCCTTGGTCTGGTAACAATTCCAGTTCACCAGATTCAACGTATAGCTTAGCGCGATCTTGCCGATGGGCTTACCGTTCGTATCGACCGTCTGAAGATCAAACCGCGCGTCCTGGCTTTTCTCGGCAACATAGTTCGTCGGCTTCATGCCGATGTAGAAACTGCCGCGATGGATCAACGCGGAGACCGTCGCGGATTGCGGCTGGTTCGCTTCGTCGGTCACGGTCGCTTCCAGCGTGTAAACCTGACTCCGCTGTTCCGTCGAAATATTTGCCGGCAATTTGACGACGAGTTCACCATTCGCGTCGAGGGTTCCATCGTTGGACGATACCTCGCGTCCGTAGCCAAATGAACTTTGCGTGACGCTGCCGAAATCAAAACTTGTGAGCGAAGTCGAACCATCGCCGCCGCTCCAGTAGAAATAGTAATCGTTCGTGTACAGCGTCCAGTGAACCTTCGCGCCCGCGACTGCGCCGCCGAAAAAGTAGTTGCCGCTGATCGTCGCGTTGATCGTATCGCCGTTGATGTACGCCTCGCGATCCGTCTTGACGCTGACCGCGTATTCCGGCTTGCGGTACTCTTCGACCTGAATCTCATTGCTATAATCTTCGCCGCCAATCGTCGCGACGACTTGATACGTGCCCAGTCCGGCTTCGGGATTGATCGCGAACGAATCGGCGAGCGAGCCGAACGCGTCGGTCTTGAGCGATTTGTCGTACAGCACGCGGTTTTGCCAATCGCTCACCGTGACCTTGACTTCCGTGCCGGCGGGCGGCTGCGAGTACGCGCCGTCGTCATCGTTCCGCACGATCGCTTTGAAGTAGACCGTCTGTCCCGGACGATAGAGCGGTCGGTCGGTGTAAATGTAGACGCGGTGCGTCGATTTGGTTGGATTCCATTGCCACTGCACATTGTCAAAGCGCCACGGCTCGATGCCCTGCTGCCATTGATCGCTCACCGCCGCGACGTCGCCCTCGCGAACGCCGACCAAGTACAAATCGCCGGTCGTGGACTTTATCGATCCGTCGAACAATCCGTCTTGGTCGGTCGCGCCGGTGCCGACGCTCTCGCCTTTCGAATTGTAGAAAGTCAGCAAGAGTTTCTGCACCGGCGAACCATCGGCGATGCTCGTCGCCCAGACGAGAACCTGGTCGGTCGTGCGCTTCATCGTCAGCGCGGTTTTCGTCGCGACGAGCACTTGCGTGTCGTTCACTCCTTCGGCGGATTTTACGGTGAGGAAGTACGTGCCCGCCGTCAGCGCATCAAGCTGCAGGTCTTGCGTCACGTACGTATCGATCTTGGCGGACGGCGTGATCGACCAGGTCTTGATCGGATCGCCTTGCGGCTTGAACGTGCGCCAGTTGTCGTACGAAAATGCCAGCGTCTTGATGTACGTCTCGGTGTCAAATTTGTACAGCGCGGCATCGACGTGCGAGACGTTGACCGATTGCAACTTGAGCGTCGTCGGCTGGTCTGCCGCGGTCACGCCGTAGCGACCGATATTGACGATCGCGAGATACGGATATTGCTGCGTCGTCGTGAACGACCACGCGAAATCATTCGGAAGGGTCAACCCGTACTGGGCATCCTTCGCACCGCTCGGCAGAAAGACCTGGTACGTCGTCGATGGGCGCAGGTTGCCGCCGACGAGCAACTGCCGACCGACCCACGCGAGATTCATATTCGGAATCGCCGGGTTCACTTTCAAGCGCTGCTCGACCGAGGCGTGATCCATCTCGCGGTTGAACGTGATCGCCAGGCGATCTTTCAGGTACGCGAATTGCGCGCCCTGCTGCGGTTCGGTTGCTTGAATCATAGGCGGCGCAAGGACGCTGAACGACCACGCAAAATCCTTGTCGGCGCGGCGCAGCAGCCAACTCCGCGCCTCGCGCGTGACGGTGACGCTGACCGTCGTGCTGAGGGGCCACGTTTCGGCGGGCGTGAACGTCGCGGTGTTGCCGCTCCAATTCCACGCGCCGCGAATGTTCGGCGTGATTTGAATCGCGTTGTCGCTCGGCGACATCGGCGTGAGGAAGGTGATAGTGATCGGCGACGTGGGCGGCACGTCTTTCGCATTAAACTCCGGCGCGAAGGTGAGCACCTGCGGCGCGCGCAGCGGACGCAGTACGGCTTTCAAGCCCGCCGGCGCGATGCCGCGCAGCGCGCTCGTCACCGGCGCGTCGATCTCGGTGAATTGAAACAGCGCTCCCGCCACGCACACGAGTAGCAGCGCGGCAAGCGCGATGAGGATGCGGGGACGAGCAGACTTGGTTGAGGACATGCGCTACCTCATTTTCGATTTTTGATTTGCGGATTTCGAATTGGAAATCGCGAAACGCCATTCTTGATTCGCGCGGATTCGCGTGGATTCGCGAGATTCGCGGGTTACAGCGCGCCGATATCAAACTCCAACCCGCGCAACGTCTCGCGCAAATCTTCCGGCAGCGGCGCGACAAAACTCACCACGCGCCCATCGCGCGGCAGCGTGAACGCGATCTTCCACGCGTGCAGGAACTGCCGCGTCAGCCCCAGCGCGTTATCCTGCGCGCCGTAGATTCGGTCCGCGACCACCGGGAAGCCCAGAAACGCGAGATGCACGCGAATCTGGTGCGTGCGTCCGGTCTGCGGCTCGGCTTGCACGAGCGTGTAATTGCCAAGCGTCGCGCGCGTGCGATAAATCGTGACCGCGTCGCGACCCATCCCCTTTGTCCCCTTCCCTGACAGCGCAGGGGTCCGGGGGTTTGGTATCACCGCCATTTTTTGGCGGTGCTTCGGATCGCGCCCAATCGGCGCATCGATCTTGCCGCGCGGCGGCTTGACGCGCCCGCCCACGAGCGCGAGGTACGTCTTGTGGACGCGGCGTGACTTGAACTGCGCCTGCAGATCGCGCATCGCCGCGTCGTTCTTCGCCACAACTATTATACCACTCGTGTCACTATCCAGACGATGAACAATGCCCGGTCGTTCCACGCCGCCGACGTTCAAGCGCGGGCAATGCGCGAGGACCGCGTTGACGAGCGTGCCTGTCGCGTGTCCAGCCGCGGGATGGACGACCAAGCCCGCGGGCTTGTTCACGACCATCAAATCATCGTCTTCGTAGATGATGTCGAGCGGAATCGCTTCGGCTTTAGGAGTAGCCGGCTCGGGCGGCGGCACGCGCACCGTGATCGTTTCGCCGGCTTGCACGCGGTAGCTCGCCTTGCGTGCGATCCCGTCGACGCGAATCTGCGCGTCGTCGATCAAGCGCTGCACCGCCGCGCGCGAAAGTCCGGGCAGATGATCGCTGACGTAGCGGTCGAGGCGGGCGCCGGCTTCAGTTACGGTGAGCGTTGTTGTGGTGTCCATGTTCAAAACAAAAACCCCAGCGCGCGGCTGGGGCTATCTAGTCCGTTGCCGGACGTTCCGTTTTATCGGGCGATTCATTCGGCGCGCTCATCGCCGGCGACGCCGTTTCCGGCGACGTCCGCAACAAGTGCCACATCAACAGTACAACGCCGCAAACGATCGCGCTATCGGCAACATTGAACACGGGCCAGAAGCGCAAGTAGAACATATCGATCACCGAACCGGAGCGCAGCCGATCAATCAGGTTGCCAATCGCGCCGCCGAGCTGCAAGCCGAGACTGACGCGCACCAGCCACTGCCCCGCCGGGATCGATCGATAATAATAAACGATGCCGACCGATACGGCGAGCGCGACGAAGGTGAAGACGATGCTGAGTTGCGGAAAGAGACCGAACGCCGCGCCGGAGTTCGTGATATGGGTGAGCACGAATATGTCATGGAGCGGCGCGAGGATGTCGCGCGTCGTGTTCAGCGGAATATTTTGAACCACCCACGCCTTGCTCGCCTGGTCGGCGCCGGCGACGATCAGGGCAACGAGCGGCAAGGTGAGATCGCGTAATTTCATAACCTGGTTCCCCTCACGCCGCCAACTTGGCTGGGCGGATTTGCAATTTCGCGCAGTCGATGCAGAGCGTCGCCGACGGCATGACCTTCAGCCGCTCTTCAGAAATTGGATTGCGGCAGCGTTCGCAAATTCCGTACGTCCCGCGTTCTGCACGGACGATCGCACGGTCGACTTCTTTCAACATCGATTCCAAGTGACCGCGCAGCGCCAGCGTCTTCGCCTGCTCCGCTACTTCGGTCGCATCGTCCGCCATGTGATTTCCCGTCGTCGGATGATCCTGTTCGACGATTTCCTGGTGCTTCAATTCGCCGAGCAAGCGCGCGCGTTCTTTCTTCAACGCGCGCAGGACCGGCGTACTCAACGTCCGCGGCTCGATCTCGACCGGCGGCGGCAGTGTCCGCTTAGCAAGAATGACCGTCGCCGATTTCCGCGCCTTCGAGACCACGCGGCGGACAATTCCTTTACGCTCCGATTTGTTCTTGGGATTGGCTTTCTTGGGCATAGAACGCCTCCGTGACGAGCGGAGCAACATCGATGGTGACACCGCCTACTGCCAATTCTAAGCCGAAATCATTTTCTATGCAAATCCGAACCTTGCAAAGGTTGTTCGCCCTCGCACGGTTTTCAACCTTTCGTCAACGCCACCGTGACCTTCTCGCCGTCAAACGCATCATCCACCGATACAGCGCCGCGCGGCGCCGCGCGCGCGGTCAACTCATCCGCGAGCGTCTCGCCGGCAATGTACTCGCGAAATGCTTCCACCGCGCGCGCGAGCTTCGGCGTCGCCGTGTAGTAGACACGGATGTGGTCAGCCACCTCCAGCCCCGCACTCTTGCGCAGGTCTTGCACGCGCCGCACAAACTCGCGCGCCAATCCTTCGGCGGCGAGTTCCGGCGTCAGCACCGTGTCGAGCGCGACGACGAGGCTGCCTTCCGACATCACCGCCAAGCCGGACCTGGGCTGCGGCTGAACGAGCACGTCGCCCGGCGCGAGCTCGACGTTCGTGCCATCGACCACCAGTTTCACCGATCGCCCGGCGCGCACATCGACCGCCGTCTTGTTGGGATCGGCTGCGGCGAGCGCGCTCTGGATCGCCGCGGTCAGCGCCTTGCGCTTTTCGCGCAGTGCCTTGCGCCGCGGCTTGTCGTCTTCCGCGAGATCGGCTGGCTCGGGAATGAGTTGCTTGACCTTTTCCGACAGCGTTTGCAGATTCGGACGCAGTTGATACGACACCAATTCTTCTTCGCGCGCGGCGAACTCCACGGACTTGACGTTCAGCTCGTCGGCGACCAGGTCGCGCATGTGATCCAGCCCCGCGCGCTGCGCCGCGTCCGCGACGACGATGGCGCGCGCGAGCGGCTGGCGAATCTTGATGTTCTTCGCGGAGCGCGTCGAATGACCGAGCGTGACGACTTGCCGCGCGACTGCCATATCGGCAAGCAGTTGCGCGTCGGCCTTCGCCGCGTCCACTTGCGGGAACATGCAGTGATGCACGCTCTCCGGCGCGTTCGGGTCAGCGCCGCGTACCAAGTTCTGGTACATCGATTCGGTCACGAACGGCATGAACGGCGCAAGCAGTTTCGTCAGCGTGACGAGCACTTGATACAGCGTCGCGTACGCCGCGTGCTTATCGGCATCGTCTTCCGATTTCCAAAAACGCCGGCGCGAGCGGCGCAAGTACCAGTTGCTCAAGTCGTCGATGAACGGCTCGACCGCGCGCGACGCGCGCGGCGCGTCGTAATCATCCAGCGCCGCCGTCACTTCGGCGATGACTTGCTGAAGACGCGATAAGATCCAACGATCCAAATTGCTCTTTCCGTCTTTCGTCATCCGTCCTTCGTCGGGGTTCCAGTTATCCAGATTCGCATACGTCACGAAAAACGAATACACATTCCACAGCGGCAGCAGAAACGTGCGGCGCGTTTCGTCGGCGGTGTGATAACCGAAGAGCATGTTCGACTCGT